>JBJTEQ010000278.1:0-3272 GCA_046092945.1 Kapaibacterium sp. (SeqCode) | reverse complement strand
AGTACTGCACCATTATGTAGATGCCGAAGAGAGCGACGATGATCCCAAATGTCTCGTTCAGGGGCGAGCCCGCGGGAAACGCCGACAAAAATCCCGAAAGCATCATCACACCAATGATGATGATCGCAGAGCGAACCACGATATTCAAGACAGTCATCACAGCGAACCCCGATCGTGGTGCTGACGGGCTGTTACGTGCTGATTCCTTCGCGAATGGCACATCGATAGCAGCGCCGTCGAGCGATTACCGCAGACTGAAGCGGATTGGCAACTGGATCCAGCAGCGGACCGGTTGTCCATTCTGCTTTGCGGGTGTAAAGGTTGTTTCCTGGACGGCCTTCAATGCTGCATCATCGAGCATTTGGTTGTCACTGTCGATGACCTTGATCTTCTCAACGCTACCGTTCTTACCGATAAGTGCGCTGATTAGCACCGTACCCTCGATACCATTGCGGCGCGCCATATCAGGATACCGCACACGACGCATCAACGCTGTCTCATCGTGCTTGGGCGTTTCGTCCACCGAGAAGAAGTCGTTCTCTGGCTCTTCAGCTTCTCGCTCGATCTTCACCGGTTCGCCGATATTGCTGGCAAAATCTCCGTTGTCCTCGCCACTGCCACCAACGGCTGAGGCTCGGTTGATCTCATCAATGTTGGCGAAGTCCTTTACGTCAGGAGCAAGTTCTGCATCAGGAACCGGCACAGGTGTACCGGCACGAGCTGCTGGGCCTGTCGGTTGATTGACGGGAGGCGGCGGCGGTGCTTCTTCTGTCTGGCTCTGCGGAGGAGGCAATGCATCGAGACTGATCTTGGCAAGACGGACCTTGACCACCTTCGGAGAAGGGAATATCCACTCGCTGATAATGGGTCCGACAAATGTGTAGAAGGCAATCAGCAGCAGCAGCGTCATTACACGGATGAAAGCCTTCTGCGTGTTCTGACGGATGAGCTCCTTGATCTCCTGAGCGCCGTACTGCAGAACAGACGACACAGATGATGCGTTTGCTGAAGTGCTCATAGTCCCTTGATCTCCTCTAGGTCCTTGGCCTCCATCGGGGCGACGGTGAACTTCCGCTTGCGTTCGTTGATACCGGCAGCCTTCAACCCGGCAAGAATGTCCGGCTCTGCAAGATTCAGTTCGTCAAGAATCGTCACAACCATTCCATAGGGAGCGTTGGAGGATGCCTTAAGGACGACGATGCATTTATTCTTCAATTGGACGTTTTGGTCAACGATCACCTTGCGAAGTGACTTTAGTGCGATCTTCTCCGGAGCGTCTAGCCCCATGTTGTAGAAGATCGTACCGTCATCTCGTAAACGCACTGTGAGCAACTCTGACTGCCTGACCTCAATAGGGACGTCGAGCTCCGGCGGGACGTTCATCTCCATCGTCTGAGGAGTGATCATCGACGTCGTAAGCATGAAGAATGTCAGGAGCAGAAAGGTAATATCCACGAGGGGCGTCATATCCAGACGGAAACCAAGACGCTTCTTGGCCTTCCGCTTTCCTTTTTTGCCCCGTCGTTGGGATTTTCCTCCGCCTAAATCTCCGCCGCCACCAGCCATGTTAACCTCGTTTTCGCTCGAATTTGGTTGTGTTCAGTTGCCCACCGCCAGATGGCGAAGGCCTTACAGACCCTGCTTCTTCTCGGTGACAAAGTTGAACGTCGTCGCGCGGTTCTTGCGCATTTCGTTCACTGCTTTCTCCACCCACTCATACCGCAAACGCCGGTCTGCGTCCATGGCAAAAGATGCCTTCTGATTGACGAGTCGGCACGTCTGAATGATCTTTCCCAGCCAAATAGTATCCATCACCTTGAATGACACCGTTTTGTCATCCGCTCCTGGGAACTTGGCCTCGATCATCGCCCGGCGCAGGTCAATAACGTCTTGCTCGTTGGTCATCGACACGTACCAAGCCGTGTCCTTCAGGACAGAATCAACGCCCACTTTGATCATTACCAAGTCCTTGTCAGCAAGCTTTGCTGTATCTGCCTGGGTCTTCGGACGCTTGATCTCGACCTTCTGCTGGTTTTCGGACTCACTCTTGAACTTGGCCGTGAACATGAAGAACGTCAGCAGGAGGAATGTAATATCCACCAGCGGCGTCATGTCCAACACAAATCCAAGGCGCTTCTTTTTGATCTTCGACATGAAAGTTCTCCGTTGGGAAGGGGGCTCTGACGGCTTTACGGCCGCAGAATCAGATCTTGGTTCCCGTCTTGAGTGACAGCGTTTCCATCAGCTCAAGAATGGCCTCATCCATGTGATACGTGAAATCGTCCACCTTCGTCGTGAAGAAGTTGAACGCCACAATCGAGATGATAGCAGCGATCAGACCACCGGCCGTGTTGTAGAGAGCTTCCGAGATACCGATCGACAGTGCCTGCGCCGAAACCGTTCCAGATGCACCAAGTGCCTGGAACGACCGGATCATACCGAGTGTCGTACCAAGCAGACCGATCATCGTTGCAACGGAAGCAACGGTTGAGAGGATCGAAAGATTCTTTTCGAGAAGCGGAGTTTCGAGGTTCATGTTCTCGTCAATCACGCGCTGCGTCTCAGAAAGCTTCTGGTCAGCATTGAGTGTTGCATCCTCTTCCACAACGCGGAAACGCTCGACAGCTGCACGGAGAACGTTGGCAAGTGAGCCGCGCTGGTCATCACATGCGGCGATAGCAGCGTCGTAGTTGCCGGCCTTAACATGGCCGACGACGTTCGAAGCGAAGTCTTTAATGTTTCCACTACCACCGGCCTTGCCTATGGTGAACATCCGTTCAATGGTAAAGGTCAGGGCGATGAGGATACAGGCCATGAGCAGGCCGACAAGAATGCCCCCTGTGTAGATCGTGCCCAGAACGTTGCCTTCCTTTGGCTCCAGCTTTTCGGGATCAACAAAGTTTCCTGGAGCACCCAGCACGAAAAAGTACAGAAGATAGGCCGCAACCAAGCACCCTAGGATGAAGATCGCATTCGTCATGTTCTTCATACATCAACCCTTGTGAGATGAGAATAATGTTTGTTTCGAATCGGAGGAAATGCGAGGCACAGAGGGCCTCACAGACGCGGCAAACCTACGAAAAACGCAGTTGAGAATCGGCCCCTGTCGCGTGTTCATTTGGCAACATTACTTAAGAGTGTAGGCCTTGAGCTTTTGGAAATATCCCTGAACGACATTGCCGGCTGTGATCGTCTGCTCGTTCTGACGGTTCAGAACAAAGGCGCCGATTGATGGAGCGAAAATGGCACCTTGAGCGATCGTAGCATTGAGA
>JBJTEQ010000277.1:0-9344 GCA_046092945.1 Kapaibacterium sp. (SeqCode) | reverse complement strand
GTCCAAGTACACTATCGAAGATTTCACCAGCGTCGAGGGAACGTTCAGGATTCTCCGAGAAACCACAACGCAGCGCGTCATTGCGGTGGTCGATGGGATCCCTCCAACCGAGAGTCCATTCGATGACGTCCCTCGCGACAGGCTCCGTTCAGTTGCGGCACGACTACAAGCCCCCTACTTCATCCTGACAAATCTTCGACGTGTTGTATCGTATCGAACCGATGGCGTGCTGAAGCGTCTGCCCGATGAGCAGCATACCGTTGGCTGGCACACCGCAGCCGACGTGCGCAGCGTGGAAGATGCCGAGGGATCGGGCATGCAGATCGGAATCATCGCCGCACTGCGTCAGGCTATCCAGTGGCTCGACATTGATGAGTCACTGCGTCCGGAGCAGCGCGTGGCCGATGCGTCGGCATTCTTCTCTGAGCGCGTGCTGTCGATGCTTGATGATCTTGTTTCCTGCTGCGAGCCAGGCGCTGAGCAGCGCGATGCAACGCTTCGCCTGGGTACGAGCGTGCTCGCATACGTTCTCATGCATGTGCGTGACCGGCAGAATCTTGATCGAATCTCCCTGCCGTATGGACTTGGCAGTGCGCGACTGATGACCGACCTCGTTGGGGCGTACTTCCGTCAAGCGCGCCGCATTGGGCACACCATGCTGCCCGAGTCTGTAGAGGACGTGCAGATCCTGCCTCATCGCGATGGTGTGTTCCGCATGACGCTGTCGGACCTGATCAACTTTCTCCATCGATTTGATCCCGAGCGGCTCACTGACAATGAACTGCATCGAGCTGTTGACGCTGTGCTTCAGCGATGTGCACGAATTGCGCGTGCATCTGTGCCGACGATCGACGCACTCGACCTGGCTCTGCGCTTGGTTGCCCATTCACGGGAACGTCGAGATGTGAACGAGCACGATCGCCATCGTCTGCTCGAGATCGGTCAGACACAGGGGCTGGCGAGCGTGCGCCACCTTCTGATGTCAGACAGTTTACCAACCGAGGCACGCGTGTATGCTCGCACTGCCGAGGATGAGCGCGCCATTGTGCTGCGCTCATCCGGACGCATCGGCATTGATGCAGACGTGCAGATCCTTCGCGAGACGCGTTCGGTGCGCAGTCCGTGGGACCTCGTGATCGCCACCATCACGGATGTGCGCGAGCGGCATCGACTTCGATTGCTTCTCGAGAGGCTTCCCCTTGATCCCGATGCGGCAGTGGTGCTTTTCCTGCCGATCTCCGCCTTGCACGATGAGCGGTATGCCGCTGTTCGTGCATCCCTGATGGGGCGCTTCAGTATCGAATGGCTTGTAGTGAGCGATGCCGAAGCACTTGCCGAGCCAGATACCGGCGTATGCCTCATCGTGGCTCGCCAGACCACGCATGACGACGAGGAGAATCCAGCCCGATGCGTCTATCTGCGTCGACCTATTGCGGCGTTCTTCCCGTCATCCAGAGCATCGCGGGATCTTGAGCACGACCGCCTTCGAGCACTCGATACATTTGTGAACTACCTCGATGCATCACGCTTTGGCAGACTCAATGACGAGGCTGTGGTTCGCATGGTCCCTCAGGATTATCTGCGCCGTACCACCGTCTGGGAAGACTACCTTGTGCCCCCGGATGTTCTCAGCTCCATCCTTAGCAAAGCTCTTTCGCGAATCCGTCCGTTGAGCACTCTGGCCGACGTGTCAGGGGGCTTACGTACTGGTGCATATGACGTGTTTGCGCCGGACACACAGTTGATAGCAGCCGAGGATCTCGAGAATACCTTCTGGCAGCGGATCCTTGATGATGGTAGCGTCGTTGACAACTATGTTCTGACGAACAGCGATGATGTTGACTCGATGTGTGGGCTTCCCCGTACCGACAGACGTTTACTCCTGGTTCCGAAAGACCGTTCGCAGATCTCCGGAACCAATGTCCTGACTCGCCTCGAGCGCGCTGAACGCGAAGGCGTACATCTGCGCATATCGGTTCGCAACAACGAACATTGGTGGCACATTCAGCCCCCTGAACCGCCGCACCTTGTTATCCCGAAGCAGCAGGTTCAGCGCTGGATCGTGGCCGCAAACTCTCTAAACGCCTACGTCAGCGACGCGTTTGTCTGCATTACTCTCGCAAAGCCGCAGCAGGCCGAACGAATCGCACTTTGGATGAACTCGACGATGGGGCTTTTTCTGAGCGAACTTCTTCGGCAGGACGTTCACGTGCAAAGTATCACGGTACGCGATGCGCAGGAGTTTCCGATTGCCGATGATGCACTGCTCAACGCACTTGATCCTTCTGTCTTCATGGGGCTTGCCCGGCGCTGCGTCGGGACGCTCGACCATGAATTCGGAGCGGTGTCGTATGACAGCATCCGTCCGGAGACGATCCTGCGAGACCGACGAAAGCTCGATGCATTCATCATGACGGATCTGCTGGGCCTCAATGACGAAGAGCAGCGATGGATCTACCGCTTTGCGTATGCCTGGTGGTCGCGCACGTCAAACGTTCGCCACATCGCCAATGCGATCGTCTATGACCTCGAGCGTCAGCACAATCTGCGCCCGCTGCGCTCGTGGTACTGGCCGCGTATCGACCAGCTTCCGACAACTCATCGCCGTGAGATCCTACTGGAAGGTCCCGCTGATTCCGTCGAGGTCAGCCCGACAATGTTCGGTTGGCAAGTCAAGATCGCTGGACAGAGTGACGACCTGGTGATCGACACCGCAACTGGCGAAGAAGCTGAGATCATGGAGCTTTTTGTGCGCCTAGGGGCAACCTCCATGGAGATACCTTCGGATGCCATCCTGATCGCCGAAGCACTTCCCATGCTGCGACTGACCGTTGAAACCACCGAGGATCATCTCGGCGCAGCACTCACGGCATTCCCGGACGACCTGCGGACGAGCATCCGCGGTGCAGTAGCCTCCGCTATTTGTACTCGCTGACGCGTCACGCTGGAGAAGGAAATCTGCTCGTAGGGGGCATTGTGTTCCACCACTTGCCCCCTGCCCATGCTCTCACTGTCCGATCTTGTTGCATTGCGACTTGTTGCCCGCCTGAGCAACGATGACGCGCGTCGACTTGCCAGCGATACATCCTCTCTCCATGAGGCACTCGAACGCATCGGACATCATCCGATGGACCTCATCGAGCAGGCAGATGCTCAACTCCAATGCTGCGCTGCGTGTGGCGTGGAGATCATTCCCTGGACTGATCATCGCTACCCCGACGCACTGCTGAAGATCTCCTCGCCCCCTGCCCTCGTGTTCATCAGGGGTCAGTTACCCGACAAAGCACTGCCCGCACTTGGCGTTGTGGGCACGCGATCCTGCACGATCCATTACGGCAAGCCCGTTACGGAGTCGCTCGTAGAGACGTGGGTATCTCGCTCAGCGGTGATCATCAGCGGTCTGGCCAACGGCATCGATATGGTGGCCCATGAGACAGCAGTGCGAAGACGCGGAACAACCGTTGCCGTGATCGCCAGCGGCATCGATCGCATCACCCCAATCGCTGCACAGCGCATGGCCGATGCAATCGTCAATGCCGGCGGCTGCATTGTCAGCGAGCATCCGTGCGGCGTGGCTGCACTGCCACCGGCGTTTCCCGCACGCAACCGTATCATCTCGGGAATGAGCAACGCCGTAGTAGTGATCGAGAGCAAGAAGCGCGGCGGCGCTCTGATCACGGCCGAGTTCG
The DNA here is from genome assembly GCA_046092945.1 of Kapaibacterium sp. (SeqCode). Lineage (GTDB taxonomy): Bacteria > Bacteroidota > Ignavibacteria > Kapaibacteriales > Kapaibacteriaceae > UBA10438. Next base: position 5,655 of record JBJTEQ010000277.1, on the reverse strand, counting down.
CGCGTCAGCAGCACCGACCTGTCTATGCCGTGCCGGGGCCGATCACATCTCTCCGCAGTGAAGGATGTAATGATCTTATCCGATTACATGGAGCGCGTCTTCTGACGTCGGCCGATGACGTAACGGAAGTACCAATGGGTACCAATCAGATCGTGATGCCGCAGTGCACCATTGATGGCCTTGATTCCGGCACACCACGGCACCTCGATGAGCTGACGGTTCTCTGGAAGTGCACGGCATCGGATGCGATGCGACGCCTGCTGGACCTTGAGCTTGATGGACGCATTACGCGCCTGCCGGGCAACCTGTTTCTTGCTCGCGTGCAGTGACCGTAACTTGCGGACATGTCGATCCCTTCGCGCAAAGAATCACACGTCCAGCATGCCCTGAATGGCGACGTTTCATTTCGAGGAAAGACCAACGGACTCGACGACTATGAGTTCGAGTACAATGCGCTTCCAGAGATCAACCTTGCTGATATTACCACGCGCACAGAGTTTCTTGGTCGGCCCCTGAAGCTCCCACTAATGGTCACCGGCATGACAGGGGGCTATCCCGATGCCGTGCGGATCAATACGGAGATCGCCCAGGCGTGCGCCGAATGTGGCATCGCGATGGGCGTTGGGTCGATGCGAGCTGCGCTCGAGGATCCTTCCATAGCCGAGTCGTTTTCGTGCGTTCGCCCCGTCGCTACGGCTGTGCCACTGGTGGCCAACAACGGTGCTGTGCAGGCCGTGCGGTGGCATGGCGCCGGAGTGGTTGATACGATGATCCGTCGCGCGGTTGACATGATCGATGCCACGGCGCTGGCCGTGCATCTGAATCCTCTTCAGGAGCTGGCCCAGCCCGAGGGTGAGCCGGAGTTTCGCGGAGTGCTCTCAACGATCGATTGGATGGTTCGCCATAGCCCCGTACCAATAGTCGTAAAGGAAGTTGGGGCTGGACTTTCCCGGCGCGTCGTCGAGCGTCTGTGCGGCGTCGGCGTGGAGCACATTGACGTTGCCGGAGCTGGAGGTACCTCTTGGTCGGGCATCGAGATCCTGCGTCACGAAAACCCCACAGCTTTTGAACATCTCTGGGATGTGGGCATACCGACGGCTGACTGCATTGCACAGAATCGTGATCTCGTATCAACACTTATCGCTTCGGGTGGCATTTCCAGCGGCACACATGTAGCAGTCAGCATTGGACTTGGGGCAAAAATTGTCGGAACGGCTCGTCCAGTTTTGCAGGCCCACAACGCTGGCGGAATCGATGGAATCTTGCAACTTGTCGGCAGTTGGGAAACGACTCTTCGCCAATGGATGTTTCTGTCCGGCAGCTCGAGTGTTACCGAACTACGTTCTGCACCACTTCGACGAATCCCCTACCACGGACGCCCATGATCAGTGTTTCTGCACCCATTGACCGTTTAGCTCCCTATCGCGACGACATCGAGTCGGCGCTCGCATCGGCGTTGTCCGAGTTCAGCGAGCCCGGCTGCCTCTATGATCCCGTCCATTACCTCTTCGAGGCAGGTGGGAAGCGCGTCCGCCCGGTGCTCACAATGCTGGCCTGCGAAGCCGTTGGCGGCAATCCTGACCACGCGGTGCACGCCGCCATTGCGGTTGAGCTTCTGCACAACTTTACGCTCGTTCACGATGACATCATGGATTCCTCGGCCAAGCGTCGCGGACGTGATACGGTGCACGTAAAATGGAACACCAGCACGGCTATTCTGGCCGGTGATGTGATGATGGGCATGGCCATGCGACTGCTCCTGCGAAGTGCGGCCCATGCTGAACGTCCGCTAGATGTTGTAGATGCGTTTTCAACGGGCCTTATCGATGTCTGCGATGGTCAGGCACTTGATATGGAATTCATGCTCCGCAGTGATGTGCAGCCTGATGAGTACTTCATGATGATCGAGCGCAAAACAGCTCGGCTTTTAGAAATGTCTGTGGCAATCGGTGCCAGCATTGGCAATGCAACAAGCGAGCAGCGTTCAGCACTGCGGACGTTTGCGCGGGAGATCGGTGTAGCTTTTCAGATGCAGGACGACTTTCTTGATGCATTTGGTTCGGAGACGTCTGGCAAGGTGCGCGGTGGCGACATCATGGAAGGTAAGCGGACATGGCTGATGATCGAAACGTGCGCCCGCGTCGAGTCGGACCCGAATGCCCGTGAAGAGCATCGTCGCATCGTTGAAGCATTCCGCGCTGGTGAGCCCCTTTCATCCGAAAGCGTCAGCACGGGGATCTCCATGATGCAACACTACGGCGTGGATACCGACGCAACCGCCGTTGTAGAGCAGCGCACCATGATCGCGTTTGCTCAGCTGCATACCCTCGCGCCGTCCGTCGCTCGAGATGGCCTTGAGACGCTGGCGCGCTCGCTGATGGGTCGGACACACTAACCGAGCACAACGCCGAAGTCGGCCGTATTTTCGTGCCATGCGTATATCCGTCATTGGCGCCGCACTCAGTGGTGTGGCAGCGGCAGAGCTTGCCCACCGTCAGGGCCACAGCGTCCTCATCAGTGAATCACGTCCCGAGTCGGCCATTACCGACACGGCATCACGACTTCGTCAGTCAGGTATTGACGTAGAGACAGATGGACACAGCGATGCGGTGTATAAGAGCGACCTCATTGTTGTCTCTCCTGGCGTTGCGCCATCGAATGTTGTTCGCGTCGAAGCAGCTCGTCGTGGCATTGAACTGATCGGCGAACTCGAGTATGCGAGCAGGTTTCTTGCGAACCCGATCATTGCCATCACCGGCACCAACGGCAAGACCACAACAACCGCACTCACGGCCTACATCTTCGAGCAGAGCGGACGTCCGGCAGTAGCCGCAGGAAACATCGGTACGCCCCTTTCCTCGCTCGTTGGGACCATACCATCTGATACGATCATTGTTGCCGAGTGTAGTTCCTATCAGCTCGACACCATCGTAACATTTCGTCCGAAGGTGAGCATGATTCTGAACATCACACCGGACCATCTCTCCTACCATGGCACGTTTTCCAACTACGTTGAAGCAAAGTGGAAAATTGCTTCGAACCAACAGGCCGATGACGTTGTAATTTTGAACGCTGATGATCCGGCAGTTGCACCTGCGGCATCAGCAGTCCGAAGTTCGGTACGCTTTTTCAGCACCATTCGTGAAGTTGAAGGAGCATTCATCCGGGGGGGTGAAATCGTTCTTCGGGATCAGCAGCATAATGAGGAGATCCTTATGTCCTTGAGACGTCTTGGATTGCCTGGAGTTCACAACGCAGCGAACTCCATGGCAGCAAGCATGGCGGCCCGCGCCTTTGAGGTGCGGAATGAAAATATCCGCGACTCGCTGATGTCTTTCAGCGGGGTTGAGCACCGACTCGAAAGTGTACGAGTCCATAAAGGTGCCCGGTTCGTGAACGATTCGAAGGCGACGAATGTTAATGCCACGTGGTACGCGCTGTCAAGCTATGACAGACCGATCGTGTGGATCGCCGGCGGACGTGGGGACAGCAACAGTTATGCTGAACTCGACGGACTGGTGGCAGCGAACGTCAAGTCGATCGTCTGCATCGGTGAAGAGGCGGATGCCATATTCAACCACTGGTGCACGACCAAACGCTGCGTCAAGGCCGATACGCTGGAAGATGCCATCCGTATTGCCCAAGACATGGCGATTGCCGAAGACGTTGTGCTGTTCTCGCCTGCCTGCAAGTCGTTTGATATGTTCGCCAATTACGAAGAACGTGGCCGAGCATACAAGCGAATCGTAGCAGCCCTCTAGGGACCGAATGCCACATCCTGCCATTGAGATCCGCGATCTGCATAAGCGGTACGGGTCGTTCACGGCCGTCAACGGCCTTAATCTGACAGTTGAACAGGGTGACGTGTATGGCTTTCTTGGCCCTAATGGTGCCGGAAAGAGCACGACCATCCGCATGATGATGTCGCTCATCGCCCCCTCCTCAGGGTCGATCCGCATTTTCGGGATGGATCTGAACAAAGACCGTTCTGAGATCCTGCGCCGCATCGGGGCTATCGTTGAACGCCCGGACTTCTACAACTACCTGTCTGCCCGACGCAACCTCGAACTGATGGGACGCCTCAGCGGAACCGACGTCAGCAAATCTGCAACGGACCGCGTGCTTGGCATGGTCGGTCTCGGCGCTCGCGCAGAGAGCAAGGTCAAAACCTTCTCACACGGTATGAAGCAGCGTCTGGGGATTGCTCAGGCTCTGTTGCACTCACCAGACTTGATCGTGCTGGATGAGCCAACCACGGGTCTTGATCCGCACGGCATGGTCGATATGCGTGACCTCATCCTGGAGCTTGCGGCCGATCACAAGAAGACGATCTTCCTCTCCTCGCACATCCTGCCTGAGGTTGAGCTCACAGCCAACCGCATGGTCATCATCAACCGGGGTCAGGCCATCATTGAAGGGGCTGTGCAGGATCTACTTAATGCCGGACGCATGAAGGTTACCATTGAGACACCCGACGCGGTTCGTGCGCTATCTCTCGTTCAGTCCAAGCCCCTAGGCTCACACGTCCACTCATCAACTGATTCGACGCTCATCCTCATGCTCCAGCGCAATGAGATCCCGGACGTTGTATCGATACTCTCCGCAGAAGGCATTGCACTCCAGGCCGTAACGCCGGTGCGGTCTCTCGAAGAATACTTCATCTCGCTGACACGGGAGGCAAAATGATCCTGACCGCCTATCGCGTTGAAATGTCAAAGATCTTCTCGAAGTGGAGAACCTTCATCGGCTTTCTCGCTCTGGCCGCCCTTATCCCCATCGTAGTCGTTGGCATGAGCCTGCAGGGAGAGCAGTTTCTGAAGTTTGCTACAGCCGGACTCAAGGACAACTTCGAGTTCACGGGCCATCTGCTCAACGGCTACGCCGTTGCCTACTTCATCTTCGCGTCCCTGTACCTGCACGTGCCGTTTCTCATCACACTTGTGGCTGGTGAGGTCCTTGCTGGTGAAGCCACTGCGGGTACGTATCGACTGCTTCTGACCCGCCCGCTCTCCCGGGCTACGATGGTCAACTCCAAATACCTCGCTACGCTCACTTACACCTTCCTGCTGGTTCTGTGCATGGCTGTGCTGTCGCTTGGTCTCGGCATCGGATTTCTTGGCACCGGCGAGGTCTTCATTATTCGTCAGCAGATCACCGTCCTGCAGGCCGACGACCTGATGTGGCGCTTCGGATACGCCTATCTGTGGGCGTTTCTTGCCATGGCCACGGTGTCTAGCGTTGCATTCCTCTGTTCGTCGCTCGTGGAGAATGCGATCGGACCGATCATGACCACGATGTCACTCATCATCGTGATGACTATCATCTCCGCGATCGACGTGCCACTCTTCGATTATGTGCGCCCCTTGTTCTTTACGAATCATATGAACAGCTGGAAGTTCTTCTTTGATGATCCAGTGCGGTGGGATCGTATCATCCCATCGTTCGCCACTCTCATGCTGCATATCGTCGGCTGCTTTGTTGCCACACACATCATTGTCCGTCGAAAGGATATCCTGACGTGATCCGCCCCCTCCTTACAATCCTCGCTTTGCTCAGTGTTGCCAGATCTCCGGTTGTGGCCGCACAGGCAACCGATGCCAAGGCTCTTCTGCTATCGATCCGTAAACGCATGGAGTCGAGCGGCAAGTACACTGC
>JBJTEQ010000276.1:0-2651 GCA_046092945.1 Kapaibacterium sp. (SeqCode) | reverse complement strand
GTCCGGCAATCTCCTCAAATCCGAACATCAGGTTCATGTTCTGCACGGCCTGACCGCTTGCCCCCTTCAGGAGGTTGTCGATAACGCTGACGATGCTCAGCGCTGACTCCGACGCAACAAGTCCGATGTGGCACATGTTCGTATTAATAACGGACTTTAGCGATGGCTCTGCACCGACGATCTGCACAAAGTGGTGGTCTGCGTATCGCTGACGGTAAAGCTCCATCACATCGTCGATGTTCCAGCGTCCGGGCAGAACACAGCTTGCATGAATGCCCCGCGTGAACGGTCCGCGCACCGGAACGAAATGCAGATCAACGTTTCCCAGCGTCTGGCGGATCTCGGCCTCGTGCTGGTGCGAGAAGGTCTTGTACGTGCTGACGTTTGAATCGCGCCAGGAAAAGTGCGATGTGTCGGACGGTTGAACGCCGGCACCGGTCGATCCGGTGATGGCATGGACAACAACCGTCCTGCCAAGTTGTTTGGCCTCTGCCAGTGGCAATAGCGCCAACTCAATGGCAGTGGCAAAACAGCCAGGGTTGGCAATGCGTGGAGAGAGAGAGATCAGCTTACGGTTCACTTCCGGCAGACCATAGATAAAGTCAGCATGCACTGCAGTGTTGCGATGGTCTGTGCTCAGGTCAATGATGCGCGTCGATGCATGCTCCGGATGCTCGGCGATCCAGCGTGTGCTATGTCCGTGACCAAGACACAGGAAGATAACGTCGGCATGGTCAGCAGTTTCGACGCATCGAAGATCTGTCCATCCGGTAAGATCAGGATGTACCTCTGCAAGGGGGCGTCCGGCCGACGAACTGCTGACGGCAACAAGTCCCTTCTCACCCACCTCCGGGTGTGACAGCAACAGTCGGATGAGTTCGCCGCCCGTGTAGCCGGCAGCTCCAATGACGGCGGCGCGGATCATTGCTGGTCTCCGTTAACCGATGCCCACAGCGACGTGGCAAGGGCACTGATGATCGAGAAGCCCTTGGCATCGTCACCGCCCCATGCGCGGTTCTCCTCGCCATATGTGGCAAAGCTCGAGCGCATCAGGTCATGGGGCGAGGTGATCCCGTCAATAGAGAATGTGCCTTCCGCAAGTCGCAGGGTTACGTCACCACTGACGCAGTGCTGCGTGTTGTCAAAGAACGCCTCGATGCTGCGCATGGCCGGCTCGAGGAACTGACCTTCGTGCAGAAGTTGTCCGTACCACAGCGAAAGCTGATCCTTGAGATTCAGCTGCCACTTAGTGAGTGTGTGCTTCTCGAGTGCATGGTGCGCCTTGATGGTCATCAGTGCTGCCGGGGCCTCGAAGGCCACCCGCCCCTTAATGCCAAGAATTGTATCACCCACGTGCATATCGCGTCCGATGTGCCAGCGCGCGCCGATGTCGTTCAGCCGTCGAAGCAAGGCCACCGGATCGAGTGCTTCGCCATCAAGGCGTGTGGGGAGCCCCTTTTCAAAGTGCAGCTGCAGAACCTGCGAGGCATCGGCAGAGTTCTTCGGGTAAATGCTCGAGGGCCATGCTTCATCGGGAAGGGGCTGATGCGACGTCAGCGTTTCATGTCCACCAATGGTTGTGCCCCAGATGCCCTGATTGATCGAATACTTCGCCTTTGTCCAGTCACCCTCTACGCCGTGATTGAGCAGATACTCGATCTCAGCATCGCGTGAGAGACGCTGATCGCGGATCGGCGTCAGAACCGTCAGCTCTGGAGTCATGATACGGAAGATCACATCGAAGCGGATCTGATCATTGCCTGCACCCGTGCTTCCATGGGCCAGGTGCGTGGCACCGATGGAGCGTGCATGGCTGGCAATGGCCATGGCCTGCACGACGCGCTCGGCGCTGACGCTTAGCGGGTAGGTGTCGTTCTTGAGAACGTTGCCGGCAATGCAATGGCGAAGCACCAGGTCAAACAGTTCGCGCGTACGATGAAGCGTGGTGTGTGAAGCAACCCCGCAGGCATGGGCTCGTGACTCGATCTGCGATAGTTCCTGTTCGGAGAAGCCCCCTGTATCAACGAGCACCGTGTGCACTTCCATGCCAAGGTCAACGGCAAGGTAGCGTGCGCAGTAGGACGTGTCGAGTCCACCACTGAAGGCCAGGAGAACCTTACTCATGCGCCCTCCGAAGATGAATTGTTCGACGTTGCGGGATCAGCCAGCATGCCCGTGCACAGGCACATGGCGCGTTTGGTGCGCTCCAGGATGTCGTAGTTCGGGCAGGACTTGCAACCACTCCAAAAGGCTTCGTCAGTAGTGAGTTCGGAGAAGTGCACCGGACGGTATCCCAGCTCTGAATTGATCTTCATCACCGCTGCGCTTGTCGTGATACCGAAGAGCTTTGCATCCGGATACCGCTGACGCGAAAGCTCAAATGCCGCCCTCTTGATACGTCGGGCAAGGTTCTGTTTGCGATACTCGGGCTTGACGATCAGACCCGAGTTTGCCACGTAGCGTCCGTGTTCCCACGTTTCGATGTAGCAAAACCCTGCAAGGCGTCCCCTCTGCGTCAGCGCAATGATGGCCTTGCCTTCTGTCATTTTCTTCGTGATATACTCCGGCGTGCGGCGGGCGATACCCGTTCCGCGCTGCTGAGCCGCAACGAAGATCGTTTCACAGATCTCCTCCGCGTATCGAATGTGTGA
>JBJTEQ010000275.1:0-4094 GCA_046092945.1 Kapaibacterium sp. (SeqCode) | reverse complement strand
TACGAGACATGTAGGGGCGAGCCTACGTGCTCGCCCGATGACGTGTGACATGATCGTTACGAATCCACATGCACGCCAGTACGAACCCACGGCTAAAGCCGTGGGCTAATATGCCGGATCATGCATTGTGTATCCGTCATCGGTCATCGGTCATCGGTCATTGGTCATCGGTCATCGGTCATTGGTCATCGGTCATTGGTCATTTGTCATCGGTCATTTGTCATCGTTTGATCTCCGGCGCTGTCGCACACGTTGACCGTATGAGCTGTTTGGCATCGAATCCGAGTTCGGTAGCCTTTACGGAGAGTGCTGCGAAGACGTTCTCATCTACCTGAGGATTGCGCGACATCATCCAGAGGTAGGAGCGGCCGGGTTCGCCAACCAGAACGTGCTGATATGCACTATCGAGCGAGATGATGTAATAATCGCCCTTGAACGGCCAGAAGAACTGAACCTTCAGCTTGGCGTTGTTCGAGCCCTCCACGGGAAATGCCTTGCCTTCGATGGTGCGCCAGGAGCCCCCTTCCAGACAGTAGTTCACCACCTTCACATGGTCTGGCATTACGGTGTACTCTGCCACCGAGCAGGAACAGCCCCGTTCAAAGCTGTGATCAAAGCGTGCCCACACATACCAGCGTCCGGCATAGCGCTGAAGATCAACAGCATCAACCACTGGTAAAGGGGCTGGCGAAGAACATCCGATGAGGGCAAGGAGGGCGAGGAGGGAGAAGCGCATGATGAGTTACGAAGTGACAGAGTTACGGAGTGACGGAGTGACAAGTTACCAATGACCAATGACCAATGACCAATGACCGATGACCAATGACCGATGACCGATGACCAATGACCGGTGACCGATGACCGATGACGGATACACAATGCATGATCCGGCATATTAGCCCACGGCTTTAGCCGTGGGTTCGTAATGGCGTGCATGTGGATTCGTAACGATCATGTCACACGTCATCGGGCGAGCACGTAGGCTCGCCCCTACATGTCTCGTAACTTCGTTACTCCGTCACTTCGTCACTCTCTTCGCTCATGCGCATCATCTGGCTCTGTATACTCTCCATCGTGCTTCGGCTTGCCGTGTTGACGGTAACGCCAATGGGCGAGCCGCGTGAATACGAGCAGGTCGTGATTGCGCAGAATGCTCTGGCAGGCGATGGGTTTGGGATGGCGTGGCCATACCAGCCCCTTGATTCAGCACGAGCTTCGTTGTGGAAGACGGATCCGACGCCTCATCCAAGTGCGTTTATGCCGCCCTTCGTTCCGGCAGTAGCAACGGCTGTGTTTGCCGTAGCAGGAAGCGATCAGTTCGGCAACATGGTGATGCTGGTGCTACAGTGTCTAGTAGGCGGACTCATCCCGTGGCTGATCTATCGCGTAGCGCGGCGGTTGGCGACCGACCGCGCATCAATGATTGCAGCAGCCTGGTCACTGGTGTTTGTGCCCGGTCTCGTCTCATCGGCCACTCCGGCTGGTGCGGTGTGGTACACCGTATGCGGACTCTTTGTGGTCGACGCGGCGCAGACGCTCCTGAGCGAGGGTCGCGGCGCATGGAATCTGGGACTGGCCATTGGAATGCTCACCCTTATGCGTTCGGAGTTCCTTGCATTAGGCGTCATCATCAGTGCTTTGCCCCTTCTCAATAGGAATTGGAAAGGGGCTGCCCTTTCTCTGCTGACAATGATGGCGGTGATCTCCCCATGGCTGGCGCGCAATGCCGTGGAATTCGGTCAGCCGGTTGGCATCATCACGCACCCGTGGCGCGAGATGTGGCGCGGCGCAAACGTCTATGCTTCGGGCAGTGGCTACGCTGACGATGGATGGAACATCTGGGAAGGTGAGCGATATCCGGAGATCGTTGCAAAGCTTGATGCTCTTCCTCTGACACAGACATTTGAGCTGGAGGCCGATAAGATCTTCCGAGACGAAGTGATGACGTACGTCAAAGAGGATCCTACGCGGTGGTTGATGCTCGGACTGAAGAAGATCGTCATGCTCTGGACCGTCGACCCCTACTACCCGAAAGGGAAATCGCTGGCCTACCTTGTGCCGACGCTGATCACGGGGCTTCTGCTGCTCGCAGGATTGGTCTACGCACTTCGTCGGCTCTGGCACGAGCGCTCGGTCTCATCGCAGGTTGTACCGATCCTTATCATCGCGGCAGGCATGACCGGGCTCTTTGCTATCACGTATGTGCTGCCACGCTATCAGACGTATCTGTTTACGGTGTGCATGCCCCTTATCGCCATCGTCGCCGATCGACTCCTCATTAAGGATCGACGATAACGAACTCGCTTACAGAGGTCGGAACAAAGGTACTCGCGCTCTCCAGCGTAACGCATCCTCGTGCCGCTCCACGTAGATCGACGATCCGAATGTTCACGGGTAGCACATCCGCCGGAACCGTCAGCCACCAGCCCTCCGGCGTTCGCACGGTGCGCACGAACGGTGAGGCTAGAGCCTCATCCACTGCTGTCGTTTCATCGGCTTCGTAAGCGCCGATCGATGGCGGGTTCGCATAAGCTCGTCCTACCAGATCCTTCTTCGCCTCCACCGTGGCAATACCTGCCCCCTTCACCGGACTTGACGCCTGTGGACGGTAGTCACCGGTAGTGTAGCCACGCAGAAGTGGGTCGCGTCCGTAAAGACTCGAGGCTTCCGTCAGCTGGGCTTCCTGCGGACGTGATGAGTTTGGTGCATCAACGTTGTACCAGAGGTTGTTGCGCAGAGTGAATGATGAAGGGGCCGTGTTAGCGCCAATGTTCACGTGACGCGAGATGGTCGACCGGAACACCACCACATTGTTCTGAAACGTGTTGTTTCCGCAGGGGGCAAAGCGCGACGTGTCCACCGTCTCCTGAAGAATACGAAACACCCATCGCTGCGGATCGATGATGGTGTTGTTCGTTACCGTTACGCGCACCGATCCCACAAAGGCGATCGGCGTAACGGAGCGCACGAAGAGATTCGCAACAACGGTCAGGTCGGCGGCTTCGAAGCGTGCGTCCTGCGGACGAAAGAACGCCAGCCCCGTTGAACCACCGAGATTCAGCGCACGCTCACCACCATCGACGAACGTGTTGCGCTCGATGCGGATAAACTGCGTGCCACCTTTGGCCTGAATGCAGTTCGAGCCCAATCGACGAAACATGTTGTTGCGGAATACCCCCCTGTGACAGCCAACCATGTCAGTTCCGCTGCCCCCTGCCGCACCATCTTCGAAGATGCAGTCCTCCACCACAAAGTCGTCCAGACCCGAGAGCTTGAGCTGGTCGTTGTTGCCAGTTGCTCCCATGGTCCCAAACGTGATGCCGCGAAATGTGATGTGATGCGTTGGCGTATCGAACGTTCCTGCGTCATCGCAGTTCATACCGTTGCCTGTTTGCCCCCTGACAGAGAAGTTCTCGATGATGAGGTGTGAGCATTCCGAAAAGTGCATCGATTCGGAGCCCCCGTCAAATACCACCCCCGCACGATCCGTACCGCGGATAACAATCGGAGCGTCAGCCGTTCCATTCAAGTTCTCAATCCAGAACGTTCCCCGGTACTGCGCCGGAAACATCAGCACCGTGTCGCCCGGCTTTGCCTGCAAGCACGCCAGCCGCGGATCCGCATACTGTTTCTGAGGTCCGACGGTGAGCGTGGTGGCACGCGATGACGCCAGGCACGCGACCAGGAAGATGATGAGCAGTAGTGGATGATTCATGGGGTTACCCAAATGTGCTTCAATCAGATGACATGTTGGCAAGTTGTCGTTACAGGCTGACCCTCATAGTCGTGACAAAATTGCGTCCTGGAGCTGAGATGCCTGATCCCGCCGGACGGTACTGCAGGTCGAAAATGTTCTCCAATCCAGCCTGGAGTGTGAACATGCGGCTTACATCGTACGATGCTCTCACACCGGCAACGGTCCACGCCGGTAAGCCCCCTTGCGGATAGTTCACGTTCAGCGTAGCCTCTACCGGCGGGATCATTGAAGGCGTCCATGCTGCCGACCACCGTGCATCGGCTGACACGCGCAGTGAAGCTACGGGCTCCCATGTCAGGCGTATCATTCCGAAGGCCGGCGTGATGTGCATGAGGAC
>JBJTEQ010000274.1:0-7025 GCA_046092945.1 Kapaibacterium sp. (SeqCode) | reverse complement strand
GATGGAACTAATACTGCGACCCAGCAAGTCGTAGTGATCCGCTAAAGCGAATTCAACGGGGGGTTGGTCAACGCCAGCCCCCTTCTAAACCGACACGAAACCAAACACTGAATTTTTTGGAGTCTTTATGAAGAAGCAGGTATTAATTGCCTCGGCGATTGTACTCTGTTCGTTCGCGATCGGTTCGGTTGAGAGTGTGGCTCAGCAGATCTTTAATCAGTTCCGCCAGCCGCAACTCGTAGCCGGGCTACCGTACAGAGATCTCGATCTTTGCACGGCCGCGAATCCAACAACAATCGCACCGCAGGATTTCACACTTCCGCCGACAAACGTAAACGACCTTGACGACGGTTATGCCTATCTGGCGTTCCCAGCTGGTGTCGTGTACAATTACAACGGGACACTGTATTCTGGTGTTTATGTCAGCATCAATGGTTTTCTGACGTTCGACAACACTAAGCGTGTTGCAGCTAAGAATCCGATTGGTTTGTTCATCAACTCCTCGTCGTATCCCGATAACGCCGTGGCACCTTTTTGGGGTGATCACCGCTTCCGTACCTCTGCAGACATCGCCCTTGGCTTCATGCCTTCGAAGATCTCTTGGGCGTACGATTACGATCGTGACGAAAGCTGCCAGATTATTCAGCCAGCACGCCGCTGCATCATCGTTCAGTGGAAGAATCTGAACGTTAACACAGCACCTGTAGCAGTCAACTCATCTGTCGCTAACTTCCAAGCACGCCTTTATGTGGGTGGTGCGACTAACAACAACCAAGGTGAAATTGAATTCGCTTATGGTCAAGTTGGTGGTAATCCGTACACAACGAACACAACAGTTGTTACGCGTGGTGCCACAGTTGGTATCAAGGGTAATGGCGGATTCCCAGGGTTCCTTTCAGACTTCTGGAACGGACTGATTTGGCAGCCACTCGCAGGTGCCAATCAGCGTACGGATTCAACATCAATTTGGCAGCCATCAGGTGGCCGTTCAGATGCGCGTATTCGCTTCGGTTCCATCGTGTACCTCACGTTCAGCGATTGGGGTTACGGTGATGCAGACACATCAGGTGCTCAAGGGCAACGCCACTTTGATCTCCCACAGAACCGTCGTGTAACAGCAAATGATGCTCGAGTCATCATGCGTTCAATTGTAACCAAGAAGCCTCTTGATTCGATTTGGAAGCGTCAGCAGTACCTTGCAGATGTCAACCACTCTGGTCGATACTACTATACAAAGCTCAAGCGAGATTTCTCTGGCGACTCTGTGTTCCCAACAGGTAGCTCGAACATCGTCATTTGGCGTCGCACGATTGACATCGAGCAATTTTTCCCAGGCCAGGGTATAGGACCAAACACGAACCGTCAAGTCGTTCGGGTGATGTTCGAAGGCGACGGACTTTACGGAGTTGGCGGTAAGGCTCCGGATGTCAGCAGCCTCAACCAGATCTATTACGAAGCTTCGGAGTATGATGCTGGTCTGATCATGCGATATATCTCTGGACGTCTTCCATATCTACCATGGATCTACGACAACGACACAACAGGTCCAGACTTCGGTAAGACAACACTCGATAACACTGCTGACAACATACGTTTCGGTACACCTTCGTCAATTGGCGGCGGACTCGTACAAGTACCAGTGTTTCTAAACAATAGCCATGATGGTGCTTTCGGTGTTCGTTTCTCAACGAATAGCGATATCGTCTCTGTCGTCCCTGTTGTAAACGAAAAGAATGTGGTTACCAGCGATTTCGGCACCGACATTGCAGTTGTTGTAGGTAATGGTTCGTTTGACATGAACCAGCCTGTTGCAGTAGTGACAATGAAGGAAGGCACTGAGTTTACATTCTCTGATGTGCGCTTCAATGAAAAGGTCGTTGGTAATCATGCAATTTCCATGGTAGAGAATACCGATGCTATTGTGTCGGTGTTCCCTAATCCAGTATCCAACAGCATGACGCTCACGGTGAACACTCCAACAAACGGTAACCTCACAGTTCGTGTATATGATGCTTTCGGCAAGTTGGTATCGACAATATTTGATGCCAATACGAGCGCAGGCGTTGTAAACACAACGTGGAACACTGCAGATGTTAATGGCACACTTGTTGCAGCTGGCACATACGTGATTCGTATGGAAGGCGCTGGTGTGTCGACGTCGAAGGTCGTAAACGTCGTTCGTTGATTGTAGCGAATCCGTTCCCTTGAAAAACAACGTGTACGTAACCGTGCTGATCATCGCACTGATGGTCAGCACGGTGGCGGCACAAGACACACTTCGAATTCAATCGCTTCGGTCCGTCGATCTCTGTTCAGACAAGAAGCGTTGGCTAATCGCAGTGTCGGTGGGCACAGTCAGATTCTCTGATAGCCTAGAGTCCTTTGACATCACAATCGGTTTTAACAGCAAGCATCTGCGTCCAACAGACGTTTTGAAGGAGGGAACACTCTCCGCTCAGATGTCCAACGGACCAACGATGAACACCGTGACACCGGGTGAAATGAGAATCTTCGGATTTAATGTTGCCAGGTCAGTTGCAGGAGACGTGCCTTTGGTTGCCGTGGCAGGTGATTTTATTGGGAGTTGTTCAGATCACGGAGATTTGACGCTTCCCTTTCCGCCCGACTTCAACGGTGAATTCAAGAAACGGTACTCGATAAACATCGTTGACTCAGTTGAAACATTTACGAAGAAACGCCTTTCATCGGTCTCAGGATGTAGGTTCAATGAAGACAGCTTGGTCATTAAGGATGAGCTCGCAGGAAAATCGACTTTATCTGTTTTGGGCAAGGGGGCTGACAAGATCGTAAACGGGCGAATAGAGTTGCTTTTTTTGGGAGGACATGAGGGAATGTCAATAGGTACAGTACATGAAGTAAACTGTACTCTGGATTCAATGATCAAAACAACAACAGGAGCACTTGTTTACTTCCATGCGAACAATCAGGACACGGCTCTACCATTGCTTGTTGTTGAAAGTCGACGAGAGAGTGAATCAGTCACTGGTCGTTACAAAATCGAAACTTCGGTTTACAACGTGGATGACTGTTCATGTATCCTACCAGGATTGCGTGATACGATTGATGTAGCAATAGAAAAACCGACAGTGGGAATTGGCACATCATATGATGACGGTTCTTGTACGATTGAAGTCAAAGATGACTTCGTTATTGGCAAGTGTCTTCATCATGCGATGGAAAAGTTTGAAGTCTATAACCGGTTAGGTGAAAGAATTCTGGCTTCGACAACGAATGAAAATGGGTGGATGACCGTGTCCACCATGGGTCTATCACATGGATTGTATTTCGCAAAACTGAAGTGTGATGGCGGTTGGAAACAAAAAACGATTGTGAAATGAAAAATCAACTGATCAACTCATCTGAGGAGTGTATTATGAATCGTCGTTATGCTCTGTGGAGCGGTGGCACCAAGCTCGGTGTTGTAGCCCTCCTTGCAGCATTGATCGGCTTTGGTTCCGTTGTGCTTCAGGCACAAGGCACCAATAAGCCCGAGCTGCCGACGCTCACCCTAACTGGCGAAGGCGCTGGTTGGAATAAGAACGTTTATCCTGATGGCCGTATCTGGTCATCGAGCCGTGGACCTAATGGAGATCGGACGCTTCTCGTTCCGGTATACATTAAGAACTGCTGGCGCTCAACACCAGGGTATAAGACGTTCCCGATCTACAGCTTCAAGTTCAAGGTTCAGTACGACAGTACAGCTCTTGAGCTGATGGGTATTGAAAAGAACGGTCCACTTCGTGGACCACAGATGACACCAGTGTCATGTCTCGCAAAGGACTTCGAATTCAATCTCGAAGTCACACGCGACGAGACGTACCAGAGCGTAATCAACGCTCCTGTACAAAACCGTCGACGTGGAAAGCGTGCATTCATCACCGCCGTTTCTGCAAAGCCACTGCCACAAACAGGCGATGTGTCGGCTCCTTGCGACCAGCGTCCATACGTAGAAATGGTTTATCTCCGTTTCCGCGTTGTTGCAAACACGGCCTTAGATCCGGAAAGCGCTCGTACCCCAATCATTCTTACCAACGATACGTTGTACTACAATGATTTCGCAGTTGGCAAAGAGCTCCCATTCCCTGGAGATCCAGCACCTGGTACATTTGCCGGTCTTGGCGGTATCGACAACTACTACATTGACGCTCTTGGCCAAGAACAAATCCGTGACCCACTCCGTCCATCACGCCCTGGCATGATCTGGCTGGAAGTTACTGACGTTGCTCCACGTCTCTCGTTCACAAACGTTTCGAATCCATCGGATCGTATTGCCGACTCTGTTGCCGGTTCAATCGGATCGCAGTGGTATGTGGTGAATCCAGTGACTGTTGATTACGGCACACCATACGATGATCAAGCAAACGGTATTGGTACGCGTGATGTTGATGTCATCAACGCTGTGACAGGTTCACGTGCGTATGACATCATGGTTCAATCAGATTCAAAGTGGTTGAAGTTCAAGTCATTCACCAAGGGTGGTGGTGGCCAAACTGAGCTAAATCCATTCCCAAATCCTGTGCGTGAAGGATATGTTCCATTCATGGACAAGGGTATCCTCGGAAGTACTGTCGGTGCAGACCCACAAGGCAACGCTACTGTTGGTCAACGCGACTTGAACCTCCGCATCATCTGTGATCCAAACGAACTGCCGAGTGGTGATGAGCAAGAAGTAACTGGTACATACGTGGGTTATCTGACATTCAAGTCAAATTCACTTGATGTGTCTCCTGTTCGCCTCAAGGTCACGTTCATTTACTTCCGCACCCCATATGAGCCAAACGTTTTCGACGAAAACGAAAACTGGAAGCGCTCACAGGAATTCCTTGGACGTGGTATGACACTCCAAGTACGTAACTCGAACACTCCTAATGAAATCACATATGTGACATTCGGCGTCGGTAACCGTGCATCGGATGGCTGCGATACCCTCTTTGGTGAAACGGTCTACTCATCAGACATCAATCAGGCTGTCTTCGGAGCTCGTTTCTATCCTAAGGATCGTGATGGTAATCTTCTGATTCCTAACGGTCTCGGAGACCTATGGGCAGGTACCGCACAGCGTGCAAAGAGCGCCTCGCGTGACATTCGTTCGATCTACTCCGACACAACACTCATCTACACCTGTCGCTTCAGTGCAGGTGGAGACCGCAACTATCCAATCGTCGTTGCATGGAACACAGATGAGTTCTCACCTGGCTCAGAGCTCTTCATTCGTGACACGCTGAATGGTTCACGTTTCAACGTTAACATGCGTTCCGGTACTGTCATCGGTGGATCACGTCAGTCATACACGATCCGCGACGCTGATATCAAGTCGTTCGTTATCGAGTATACTCTTCCAAAGGTTGCTCGCTTCCCGGTCATCAATAAGGGATGGAACCTTCTTTCAGTGCCTGTCAACCCATCTTCGGCCTATTGGAAGAACATCTTCAAGAATGCTCTGAACATTCCCGTTCGTTTCTCACAGAACACGTATCAGACGAATGAAACAGAACTCAATCCTGGCGTTGGTTACTTCGTGAAGTACTCTGATGATGTCGATAAGACTATCGCCGGTTCACGCATTCGCCTCATCGATGATGCCTATTTCCCAACGCGCCTCTTTGATGGTTGGAACACGATCGGCTCTCTTTCATACCCAACATCGATTGAAAACTTGTCGGTGATTCCTTACGGAACGGGTGCACTTCCAACGCGCATCGGTGATGTATACGGCTATGTAACCAATCGTGGTTATCAGGCCGTAACAGAGATCGAACCAGGTCTCGGTTATTGGATCAAGCTTTCCGGTCAAGCTTATCTGAAGCTTGGTCTGGCAGCAAAAGCTTCTATCAACACGATGGTCGCTCGCGAGGCAGTTCAGTCGAATTCAACACGCATCTCCATTGCTGATGCAGCAAATAATCAGGCTGATGTATTTGTCGCAGCAGCAGGCATTGTTGACAACAAGACGATGTTCGAACTGCCGCCCGTTCCTCCTCACAACATCTTCGATGTTCGCTTCACATCGCAGACCAGCGTTGAAGATGAAGTCAATCCAACGATCCAACTTCAGGGCGTCACCTTCCCAGTATCGGTGACAATCAACAATCCTGCAGTAACGTACAATGTTGTGAATGCAATCTCTGGTACCGTCATCGGCACAGCGGTTGCTGGTCGTCCGAACGTAATCACGATTACAGACGCCCGCACACCATATATCCGCCTGATGGGTCAGGACAATGTTGGTGCTCTTAATGTGAGCGTTTCACCAAACCCTGTTGCTTCGAATGCTACAGTCAACGTCGTTGTTCCAGAGGCTGGTACAGTGACAGTTGCGGTGTATGATGCAGTTGGTCAGCTGGTATCGACTCTCGTAAGCAGCGAGTACATGATGGCTGGCGTTCACGGTGTTGCACTGAATTCAGCTGCAATGAGCCAAGGTCGCTACATCGTCAAGGCCACTGTTAACGGTGTTTCGACAACAAGCACGGTATCAGTTGTCCGTTAAGACAATGATGAATTGAACATGAAGGGCAGCAGGAAACTGCTGCCCTTTTTTATTCGACATCAGGATCAAAAAGAATGAGAGCAATAGTCATATCGGTCATCTTCACATATTTCGCAGTCTGCGTTCCCGCGCAGACATGGTTGAAGCGAGGTGTAGAGGTCCCATTTACGTTCAGAAACATTCTACCTACCAAAACATCAGCCTTCGGCTTCACTGCCGCAGCGAACATTTACGGTACGGTTGATATTGATACGTTGCTGAAGGAACAGGAGATACCATCGCTTCCTCCACCGGCAGGTGTTTTCATTGTGTACTCTGTTCCTCCTACACCTGATTACAAATGGATAAGTCCGATGGACATACGCCCCCTAACCGAGGGCAAGCAGTACGTTGAGATTTACGAGATCGGAGTTACGTGGAACGGAGGCACTCTGGAGATTGAAAGAGGTCAAGGGTACCTTAATGAGTATGTTGACAGCGTCTATGTCACCGATGTCATCACAGACTTCCCAGA
>JBJTEQ010000273.1:0-3384 GCA_046092945.1 Kapaibacterium sp. (SeqCode) | reverse complement strand
ATCGAGGACCTGCAGCGTCGGGCCGGACGTCGGCTGATCATCGCGGCAGACTACGAGCATGGCCTACCGATGAGGCTCGACGGCGGCATTGCCTTTCCGCGGGCTATGGCTCTGGGAAGGGGCCTGGCATCGACAACAGAGCACATTGCATCGCTCATAGCCGAAGAGGCCCGCGCCATTGGTGTGCATTGGAACTGGGCACCGGTAGCCGATATCAATTCCAACCCTCGCAACCCTATCGTCAACACGCGGAGCTTTGGCGAAACGGCTGAACTCGTTGCGGAGCATGCGGCCGCCTACGTGCGCGGCACACAGTCGCGCGATGTTCTTGCATGCATCAAGCACGTGCCGGGTCATGGCGATACGCATGTTGACTCGCATCGTGATCTGCCGACCATCGAACTTGATCAGCAGACTGCAGCCGCGCGCGAGTTTGCCCCCTTCCTTCACTGTATTCGTCAGGGTGTTTGCACGCTGATGATGGGGCATATCCGCGTGCCGTTTCTTGATGCCGACAATCCTGCATCACTCTCGGCAGCCGTGGTCACGGATCTGGTGCGCAGGCAATGGGGCTTTACTGGACTCATCACGACAGACGCACTGGATATGGGCGCGATCACCTCGAGCTATACAAGTTCCGAGGCCGCCGTCATGGCCGTTACGGCCGGCGTCGACGTTGTACTCATGCCTAATAATCCGGACGAAGCGATCGATGCACTCTCTGCGGCCATCGCCTCTGGTGAGATTTCCGACGAACGACTTCGAGAGAGCGAAGAACGCTGGGATGCTGCGCGCGCCTTTGTGGGAGTGCGCACGGCCACTGCTCCAAAGGAACGTCCACGACCAGCTGGAACCGTCGACCAGAATGCCCATGCACTAGTGGCGCTTCGGGCAGCCGATGCGGCTATCCGCGTTGTGGGTGATGCATCGCTTCTGCCGATAACTAACGTCAATCACATTGCAGCATTTGCCATCGTAGATGACCACAGTGTGGATTCGGCAACAACCTGGTTTAACGCTCTTGCTCAGGGGGCTGAGGTCAACGCCGACTTTGGATACGTTGACATGTCCATCACCGATGATGAGTGTGCATCGCTTGCCGATGGTATAGCCGACGCCGATCTCGTGCTTTTCGGCGTCTTTGGCAAGGCAGTTGCCTATCGCGGAGAATTGGGCGATTCACAGCGACTGCCGGATGTTCTCAGGAAGATCAGTCGCGACAAGCCCAGCCTTCTGGTAGCCTGCGGAAGTCCGTATGGAATTGATCCAGCAATGGCCAGCACCGTCGTGTATACCTACTCCGATACTCTGCCGTCGATCGCCGCAAGCGTGCTTCGCCTGATCGGCCGAGCGGTTCCCGAGAATTAGTGTAGATTTGTCAGAAATCGATTGACGGTGTCCCTTCAATGGCGCGAAAGCCCCATGATATGGGCATTTCATCGCGCATTCGAATATTGACCACCTACGCAAAAAAGCCGAATTCTATGCAAACACTCCTTGTAACCGGCGGCGCTGGATTCATCGGCAGCAACCTTGTGCGCATGCTCTCTGCGCAGGGACAGTATCGAGTTGTTATCCTCGACGCACTTACCTATGCCGGCAACCTCGAGAATCTCGAAGGTGTCATCAATGACTCGAGCGTGAAGTTTGTGCACGGTTCAATCACCGATGCTGAGTGCCTTGCGAATCTCTTCGCTACGGAGTCGATCGACTCGGTCCTGCACCTTGCGGCCGAATCGCACGTTGATCGCTCGATTGCTTCGGCAGCCCCCTTCGTTGAAACGAACATTACCGGAACACTGCGTCTTCTGGAGGCCGCCCGCGCTGCCTCCGTGAAACGGTTTGTGCATGTCTCGACTGACGAAGTCTATGGAACGCTTGGACCGGAAGATCCGGCGTTCACCGAAGAAACACCGCTGCAGCCGAACTCTCCGTATTCGGCATCGAAAGCCGGCAGCGATATGCTTGTGCGGGCATTTGTGCATACGCATGGCATGGACTGTGTGATCACGCGCTGCTCGAACAATTACGGGCCGTATCAGTTTCCCGAAAAGCTTATCCCGCTTATGACGCTCAATGCGCTGGAGGGCAAGCCACTTCCCGTTTATGGAGACGGCAAGCAGGTGCGCGACTGGCTTCATGTAGAGGATCATTGCCGCGGGATTATGCTGGCCCTTGAGCATGGCCGTGCCGGTGAGGTATACAACTTCGGAGGATACGGTGAGCGGTTTAATATCGACATCGTAATGGGGATTCTTGAGCGGACCGGTGCTGATGATTCGCTCATCCGGTACGTCACGGATCGTCCGGGCCATGACAGGCGATATGCGATCAATCCGCACAAGGCCTCTTCCGAACTTGGCTGGCATCCACTGCACTCGGTCGAAGAGGGACTTGCAGCAACCATCGATTGGTATCGCAGCAATTCACCATGGTGCGAAAACGTGCGCTCGGGAGCGTACAAGGAGTATTACACAAAGCATTACGGAACTTCACTCTGAGGGGTTGGCAATGGCTACTCGCCGCGTAGGACGTCCAAGAACGACTGGCAGTCGTTCTGAACAGCAACTGATGTCGAAGATCCTTGACGGTTCGGTGACGGTCGGCGTCGTCGGACTTGGGTATGTAGGTCTGCCCCTTGCACTGGAATTCGCCAAGTCGGGCGTGCGTACCATCGGAATCGATGTCAGCACGGATAAGGTGAAGAGTCTATCGGCAGGGAAGAATTACATCCAGGACCTCAAGGACGACGAGATCCATCATGTTGTCAAGAAGCAGAAAACGCTGACGGCAACAACGGACTTCTCCGTTTGTGGCGACTGCGATGTGATCTACGTCTGCGTTCCAACGCCATTCACACCGAATAAGGACCCGGATATCTCGCACATCGTGCATGCCACCGAAGGCATAGCCAAGCACCTTCGCAAGGGGCAGCTGGTGATTCTGAAGAGCACAACCTTTCCGGGCACAACGGAAAAGTATGTGAAGCCGATACTTGATAAGGTCGGCCTGGAATGCGGTACGGAGTACTTCCTCGCGTTTTCACCGGAACGGATCGATCCGGGCAATACCGTCTGGACAACCAAGAATACACCAGTGGTGGTAGGGGGCGTTACGTCTGCCTGTACTGATCTGGCAATTGCCATCAACCGACACATCATCACTGACGTTGTTCCCGTGAGCACGCCGGCTGTGGCCGAAATGGAGAAGCTCCTTGAGAACATTTTCCGAAGCGTCAACATTGCTCTGGTGAATGAACTTGCCCAGCTGTGTGACCGCATCGGAGTGAATATCTGGGAGGTTGTTGAGGCAGCTAAAACGAAGCCATTTGGTTTTATGCCGTTTTTCCCGGGTCCGGGCATCGGCGGACACTGCATTCTGATC
>JBJTEQ010000272.1:0-27801 GCA_046092945.1 Kapaibacterium sp. (SeqCode) | reverse complement strand
GTGCTCATGTTCTTGAGCACCACGGTTGACGTAGCAATCTCACTCTCACCGATCATCACCGTAAAAGCCACCGCAGCACGATTGGCATCTTTCATCTGCGCCTTTACCGACCGACGCTGGATGTCGCTGACAACATGGTGTCCGGCCCGACGCAGTCGAAGCATGATGAGCTGCACCGGCACGCGGGCATCATCGCCAATGCCAATGATGTAGATGCCATGGGGCTCGGCATCGGCCGGTTGTCCGTGCTCGGCTTCCCAGAGTAGGAGCAGACGCTCGATACCGATCGAGAATCCAACGGCCGGCACATCTCCCCCACCCAGCATGGCAAACAGCGGGTCATACCGTCCGCCCCCTCCGATCGCATTCTGAGAACCAAGTGCATCGGTGGTGAATTCAAAGACGGTGTGGTTGTAGTAATCAAGTCCGCGCACAAGGTGCGGGTTCACGACGTACGGTATTCCCGCCACATCGAGCAGTGTGCGCACCGCCCTGAAGTGATCCGCGCTGGCATCGTCAAAGAAATCCTCGAGTCGCGGAGCACCGGTAGCAACGCGGCGGTCGGACTCTTCCTTGGAGTCCAGCACGCGCAGCGGATTGGCATGCATCCGTCGACGGCTGTCTTCGGAGAGCTCGCTCTCGTGCGCCGTGAGATACTCTACCAGGGCCTGACGATAGCGCAGGCGCAC
Organism: Kapaibacterium sp. (SeqCode); assembly: GCA_046092945.1. GTDB lineage: Bacteria > Bacteroidota > Ignavibacteria > Kapaibacteriales > Kapaibacteriaceae > UBA10438. Next base: position 27,112 of record JBJTEQ010000272.1, on the reverse strand, counting down.
GTCTGAGGTACCGAGGGAGTTGATCTCCAATTGAAACTTTGTGACGCCAAACCGACGCAGCGTTTCGTGCGCCAAAAGAATGATCTCAATGTCGGCTTCGGGATGGGGCGAGCCAATGCACTCAGCACCGAACTGATGGAACTGACGATATCGACCCTTCTGAGGCCGATCATAGCGGAACTGGGGTCCACCATACCACAATCGAAGTGTTGGACTATGGTGCAGCAGACTATGCTCGATGCATGCGCGCACGATCGGAGCGGTCATCTCCGGACGCATCGTCACCGAATCACCACCGCGGTCCTCAAAGGTGTACATCTCCTTGCCAACGATGTCGGTCTCTTCGCCAACACCCCGTTTGAACAGATCTGTGCTCTCCAGGATCGGCGTCCGAAACTCCTCGTAGGCAAAGGCATCGGCAACATCACGGAAGATGGACTCCGCACGATGCCACTGCCGCATTTCCGTGCCGTAGATATCGCGCATTCCACGAATGGCAGTCATACTCACCCTTGCTCCTCCTCGTTACCGGCAAAGAGTGCCAGCACGTCCTCGGCGGACTTGGCCGTCAGGAGCGACGCGCGGAACTGCTCCGATCCAACAAGACGGGAGATGCGGCTCAGAAGGCGCAGGTGCACGCCGACGTTGCTCTCCGGACCAATGAGCAGGATCACGATCGACACGGGCTTATCATCAAGCGAGTCGAAGTCGATCGGCGAGGACAGCGTAGCAACGGCAACCATGGACTGCTCCACCACGTCGGTCTTGCCGTGCGGAAGTGCAACGCTGTTGCCGATCCCGGTCGACATCAGACGTTCGCGATCAACGATCACGGTGTGAAGTCGTTCGACGTCCTTCACTTTGCCGGTCGCACCGACAAGGTCGACCACCTTGCGAAGGCAGTCGTCTTTGTCCTCGACGTCGAGGTTCAATCGAATACAGGAGGGGTCAAGAATTGATGAGATCTTCGTGTCCATCGTTGCGTCCAAAGCGCCAATGCGTGATGAGGTGTGCGAAATGGTCGCACTGTTGTTGAGCCGTCTCTGCGTCGTCAGCCTCTGCCATCACAACGAAGAGCTCTTCTTCCTTGTGGGGCAACAGCAGCACCGACACATTTCCATCCATGATCCGCACACCATCGATCAGCATGCGGTTCTTGTTTTCTGAATAGTCCATTGCGTGACGCATCACCGTGCCACGCTGCTCGTAAGCACACGGAACCGTGCGCGTCACCTGATGTCGTTTCGGCAATTCAGCATCCAGCTGCGAGAGCTGATATCCGGTCTTGCTGAGCATCTCGAGGATCTTCACGGCCGAGTACATCCCGTCGCTCGCATTGAGAAACTCTGGGAAGATGAAGCCCCCTCGGGTGCCTCCAACAAAGGCGATCGACTCATCCTTTGTTGCTTCCATCATTGCGGAGTGCGAATTGCGAATGCGAACCACTTCCACATTGTAGGGGGCGGCCACTGCCTCGATCTCCGAGGTTGCCTGCACGGGCACGGCAATGCGATATGGCTCGCGGTCCCGGTGCGATTCCAGGAAGAGCTTCGTCACGATCGTTAGCAACCGCTGCGACGTGAACCAGATCCCCCGCTCGTCAACAAGGGCAATCTTTTCCGCTCCCGGGTTGATCTTAAAGCCGATCTGATAGCCCAGCGAGCGCATAATGGTTGACGATTCGCTGAGCACATCGGCAAGCGGGTCGGCAAAGTGTGCCGAGTCCACATAGTCGTTCATCGAAAGCGTGCGGCACTGCAGCTCGCCCAGGATCTGCGGGAACGCCGTCGAGGCAAGACCAAAAGAGTAGTCGACAAGGAGCCTGAAGTGATGGGCGCGAATACGTTCAACATCGATGGTCTCAAGGAACCGCGTAACGTACATGGCCGTAGAGCGTTCCGGGAACGCCAGACGTCCAACGTGGTCGTGCGTCACGCGGCGGACGTCCTCGCCAAAGAAGTATCGCTCGATGGACTTGGTCTGCGATAGCGTGATATCGCGTCCGTCGCGACCAAAGATGATAATGTCGGTGCGGTCCGATGCACTCGGCGAACGCCGCACATGGAAGCCGGCAACGTAGCGTCCGCTGTTCAGCTCCTGGCGAGTCTGCGGAATGGAGGTGGTCTGCAGGTCGGAGATGTTCACGCCCACGCTCATCAGACCCGACATGATGCTGCGCTTGATGATCCGCGATACGGGGTCATCATCGCGTGACGACACCACCGTGGTTCCAACACCAAAGGCCATGCCCATGCAGGCACCAAGCTTGGCAGCAAACTCGGGGTTAACGTCGATGTTCGATACACCACCAATTCGGGCATCGGTAAAGAGCACCCGGGCCCAACGTTCCTCCTGCACAAGACTGCGCGTGACGATGGCGTGGGATTCGACGACCTTCTTCGGCCAGAGCTTCACGTTTGACGTCAGCCGCGCATGGTCTCCGATAACGCAGCCCTCGGCGATGATCGCATGCTCACCAATAGTGGCCTTCGAACCGATGGTCACGGCATCGCAGGCAATCGCTCGATTCATCTCGGCATAATCGCCGATCTGTACGTCATTCCATAGAACACTGTCGGCAAGGTTTGCCCCCGCACCAATACTGCTGCCGTTTCCAACGACGCAGTCGCGCAGTTTGGCATGGTCACCAACAACAACGTTGTCACCCAGCACCACCCGACCCTCGAACGTGGCCGTAGGGGCAATGGTAAGCCCCTTGCCACCATAGTAACCGTTGGTCTGCTCTGCTGAGAAGTCTACCTGCACACGGCCGGCAAGCACGTCTTCGTGTGCCAGCTGATACTCGTGCAGGTTGCCGATGTCTTTCCAGTAACCGTCGGCGATGTACCCATAGAGCGGCATGCCGCGCTGGAGCATCAGCGGATAGAGGTCCTTGCTGAAATCGAACTCGGTCTTGGCCGGGATGAGGTCGAGAACCTCCGGCTCAAGAATGTAAATACCGGTATTGATCGTGTCGCTGAAAACTTCGCCCCATGATGGCTTTTCGAGGAACCGTGTGATACGCCCCTCGGCGTCGGTCATAACGATGCCATAGGCAAGGGGCTCGGCAACGCGCGTCAGCACAATGGTAGCCTTGGCCGTGCGCTGTTCGTGGAATGCCACAGCCTTGCTGATATCGATGTCCGTGAGCACATCACCGGAAATGATAATGAAACGCTCATCGAGCATTGACTGGGCGTTCTTCACGCTGCCGGCGGTGCCGAAGTCGGCCTCGGCCAGCATGTACTGCATGCTAATGCCGTGCGCGGCGCCGTCGCCGAAATGATCCGTGATATTCTCGGGCTGGAAGTACAGCAGGGAGACCACATCATTTATACCGTGCCGCGTGAGCAGCGTCACGATATGATCCATCATGGGCCGGTTGGCCACCGGAACCATCGGCTTGGGAATCGACATCGTCAGCGGACGCAGACGGGTGCCAAATCCTCCGGCCATAATGACGGCTTTGCGGATGCTCATGTGACGGTTAATGAGTGACGAGAAAAATCGGGTGGGCAAAAATAGAGAGTGCGGGCGTACGGGCCCCTTCGCTATTCTTCCTCCTGCGCGCGTAGACGTTCCAGGACGCCGGCGTCCTCCAGCGTTGTCACATCGCCTTTTGCCGAGCCGCTGGTCACCAGCTCCCGCAACAGACGACGCATGATCTTACCACTACGGGTCTTCGGCAGCGCTTCGGCAAAGCGGATCTCGTCGGGCTTGGCAATCGGACCGATCTCCCGGGCCACATGAGCGCGCAGCTCCTCGGACAGTGCGGCGGAAGCCGTAGCACTACCCTTGAGCGTCACAAAGGCTACGAGGGCATTTCCCTTGACCTCGTCCGGACGCGACACCACGGCCGATTCGGCCACACGTGGGTGCGACACCAGAGCGCTCTCGATCTCGGCCGTACCGAGGCGGTGTCCACTCACATTTACCACGTCATCAACGCGACCGATGATCCAGATGTTGCCATCGGCATCCCGCCGAGCCCCATCTCCGGTGAAGTACCAGCCCGGATGGTTGCGACTCTTAGGGAACTCGCTCCAGTAGGCGGCGCGGTAGCGCTCGTCATTGCCGTAAATGGTGCGAAGCATCGATGGCCACGGGTGCTTTACGACAAGCAGTCCGCCCTCGTTGGGCTTGCACGGCGATCCGTCCTTGCGGACAACGTCCACCTCGATGCCGGGAAGGGGCTTAGTAGCCGTGCCGGGCGTTGTGGTGGTTGCGCCGGGCAATGGCGAGATCATGATCGCCCCCGTCTCGGTCTGCCACCACGTATCGACGATCGGACAGCGTCCACCACCGATCACCGAATGGTACCACATCCAGGCTTCGGGATTGATGGGCTCGCCAACGGTTCCCAAAAGGCGCAATGAGGAAAGGTCGTGACGGTTAGGCCATGCCTCGCCCCATTTCATGAAGCTGCGAATGGCGGTCGGTGCGGTGTAGAAGATCGACACGGCATGACGTTCAATGATGTCCCAGAAGCGGTCCGGTTCTGGATAGTTCGGCGTGCCTTCATAGATCACCACGGTTGCCCCGTTGAGCAGGGGGCCATACACAACGTAGGAGTGCCCGGTGATCCAGCCCACGTCGGCCGTGCAGAAGTACACGTCATCATCGCGCAGGTCAAACACCATCTTGCTGGTATAGGCCACCTGCGTCAGATAGCCCCCGGTGGTGTGAAGGATTCCCTTTGGTTTCCCGGTGGAACCGCTGGTGTAGAGGATGAACAGCGGATGCTCAGCGTCGAGCTGTGCCGGCTCATGCGTGGCTTGCGCTCCGGCAACCACATCATGCCAGTAATGGTCACGTCCGCGCTTCAAGGTCACGGGCTGACCTGTGCGCTTGAGCACCAGCATATGCCGTATCGTTGGACACTTCTTCACGGCAGTGTCGGCGGCTGACTTCAGATCGACCGTTGCTCCGCGTCGATACGCCCCGTCCTGCGTGATGAGAACCACAGCCTTTGAATCGTTGATGCGTTCGCGCACTGCCTCACTACTGAAGCCACCGAAGATCACGTTATGCGTTGCACCAATGCGCGAGCAGGCCAGCATGGCGATGACAGCCTCGGGCACCATGCCCATGTAAATCGCCACCACATCACCTGCACGCACGCCGAGCTTCTCGAGGGCGTTTGCGGCCTTGCAGACCTCGGCATGCAACTGCTGATACGTCAGCGTGCGGATCTCCCCCGGCTCGCCTTCCCAGATGAGGGCAGCCTTGGTCCGACGCCACCCGCCGAGGTGCCGGTCGAGACAGTTCATGGAGGCGTTTGTGGTGCCGCCCACAAACCACTTCGCATGCGGGTGCTTCCACACAAACGGTTTCTTCCAGTCGCGGAACCATACCAGATCGCGCGCCCGATCTTCCCAGAAGGCAACCACATCGATTGACGCGGATGTGCGAAGAGCATTCAGCGCCCGGGCCGACCCCACGTGGGCAGCTGCGCTGAATGCGGCAGGGGGCGCAAAGCGACGTGATTCGCTAAGGACCGACGAGATGCGATCGGCATCCGAAGATGACGTCGTCGTGCGGGAGCCAGATGCTCGAGCTGCCATAACAATCCTCTCACGTGGAGATGAATGATCACCTACTTTACAATGGCGGAGATGGCCTTGAAGGTATCTGTTCCGGCTGCACGCAGCAGCTCGAACAGGATCGATTCCATGGTGGTGATGATCGCGCCGTGCTGACGCATCCGCTCGATGGCAATTCTCTTATCGTTGGCCGAGCGTGAAGACACGCAGTCATCGACAACCACAACCGTCTGACCCTGAGCCAGAAGATCCAGCACGGTCTGGAGAACGCACACGTGCGTCTCGATTCCGAACACGATCACCTGATGACGTCGGGCTCCAAGCACTCGCCTCCACGGCGTCTGCGCCGCAGCAGCTGAAGGTGATCTTTTCGATGGCCTCGTGCTCGCCAAGTGCTTCGCTGATGCTGGGGATGGTTGTGCCAAGCCCCTTGACGTATTGCTCGGTTACCGCGATCGGAACGCCAAGAACGCGGAGCCCCTTGATCAGACGAATGCACCGGTCGGCCAGAGCATCATGCTCGTGGATATGCGGAAACAAGCGCTCCTGAAGGTCGACGCAGAGCGCCATACAGTGACGGACTTCGAGACGCATTCAATGACTCCTGATCGGTGATGATGAAGCTTGCCGGGCAGGGGCAAAACTACGACCTCTGCGTAATGATGACTCCGACAAGGGCAACGATGCCACCCACAATGAATAGGGGGCTTGGCACAGCCCCAAACAGAAGAAACGTCAGCACCGAGGTGATCACCGGCTGCAGGTTGTTGAACACCGCTACCTTGCTTGATTCAAGTCTACTCAGCGCATAGTACCAGAGTCCGTAGCCAATCCCCGAGGTGATCACACCGAGATAGAAGAGCTGCCACCAGATATGTCCGGCATTGGCCTGCAAAAGAGGCTGAAGTGACGTGTCCTGCGGGATCACGAACCACACCGGCGCGTAGAGCGCCAGTCCGGCAAAGAAGGTCATGGCAATGGCCTGCACCGGACCATACCGCTCCACGATGCGCTTGCCATAGAGCGTGAACGCCGCCCACGAGAGACTGGCCAAAAGCACCATGACGTTGCCGAGCATCTGTCCGTCCGATACTCCGGCGCCGCGATCAATGAGCACGATCGCTGCGCCAAGAAAGGCCACCACAACGCCGAAGAGTTTACGTTGCCCAACGCGCTGACGATGAACGCCCACCAGAAGCGCTACGATAAATGCCGGCGTCAGAGCATAGGCCAGCGACGCGTTCGGAGGCGTGGTAAACGACACCCCCCAGATGAAGAGCAGCTGGTTAATGGGGATGTTCACAAGGCCAAGCGCAAGAATCACTAATAGGTCCCGACGGTCAACCGGCTTCCATGTGCGACGCCTCACAGCAAACCACAACCCGAAGGCCAGACACGTCCACATGCCGCGCACGAGCACAACGCTTGCCGGATGCAGAAAGCCCGTGGCATCCTTGGCAATGAGGTGCGTGCTGGAGGCAATGAGCTGCTGAACCAGCAACACCAGGTAGAACATCATGCCAGATGCTCCCGGCAGAGCGCTATGATGCGGGCCGACTGACTCTCATAGCTCAGCTGGCGAATGTCATCACAGGCCGCGATCATCTGTGAGCGCTTGGGCTCGGACATTACCGCATCAAGTGCGCCGGCGATCTCATTGGCATCGAGCGCACGTCCAACGATCAGTCCCACGGGGTGAGCCTCGATATGCCGACGTAGTGCCGGCAGATCTGTGACCAGGACAGGAATTCTTGCCATCATGGTCTCAAAGAGTTTGTTCGGCAAGGCATATTCATAGCTCATGGAAAGGGGCTCAATAAGGCACACACCCACATCTGCTCCGCAGGTAAGGGCATGCAGTTCATCGTACGGTACGCTGTTGCACCAATAGACGCGGTCAGAAACACCGAGGTCATTCGCCGTGGTTCGCAGGTCATCTTCGGCCGGACCATTTCCAACGATCGCCAGATGCACGTGCTGGTTCAGGGTCATCGCCGCGAACATGGGTGCTAGCCCCCTACCATGATGTACAACACCCTGATAGATCGCCAGAATCGCCTCGTGCGGCACGCCGCAGCACTTGCGCAGATCACTTTTCACGGGGTCGCGATATGGCGGAGTATTCAGCACAACCACTGCCGGCTTTGCTAGGGTAAATCTCTCGTTAACAACGTCGGCATCGAGTGGACCCGAGACGATCACACGGTCGACGCTTTTCAGCAGGCGGCGTTCATGCCACGCAAGAAGGCGTTGCCGAAGCCCCCTGCCCTGCAGCGGACCGAGGGCAAAGTAGAACTCACGCATGTCGTAGAGCAGTGGTACGCCATTGCGCTTCGCAACGGCGCGAGCGGCATCCAGAGCGAAGAGGTCCATGGCGATCACCAGCCGAGGCCGCACCGCAAGCCGTCGTGCGGATCGTCCAAGCGACCACCAGCGCCGTGCGGCACGTCCACCAGGATCGTTCCATGGCATAATGACAAGGGGCTCACCAGCCCCCTTCAATGTGACATCGGTGCCGGCATCTGCTGCATGAATCGCAACGCAGAGTCCATCGGCTGCGAGTGCTCTTGCAAGGTTCAGCGTCCGGGCATCGCGTGAAAGCTCGGACAGGGCAACCAGGAGTACGTCCGGTTCGATCACGCGCCGGGTCCTAGCGCAGGTCCAGATGATACGTGCTGCGCAGAATGCCCCGCGAATCGAACCGCTCCTTGAAGCTGATCAATCCAAGTGACGGCGTCATCGGATCATCGGCCTTGGTATCCTGTGACACGCCGATGTCCACCCACTCGTAGTTGTTCTCGATGGCCCATCGCACCGTCTCATACATGATGAGATAGATCGGCCGGAGATGCTCGAACTCATAGCGCAGCATGTTGTAAAAGCACAGCACAACCTTTCGGTTGGCAAGAAAGAGAAGCGAACCGGCAATTGGCTCATCGTCGAGATAGACCATATTCAGCCGGAGCTTCTCCGGCATCAGCTCACGCAGCTTAAGGAGGTCCTCCAGAGTGTGCGTTGGCTTGGTATCGTGACGTGCCTTGTTCTCGACGAGGATCTTGTGAAACGTCGCGTAGTCGTCAGACTCGCGGATCGTGATGCGCCCTTCGCGGAGGATCTTGCGGACCGATTTCCGAGCTGTCTGATCGAAGTGCTCATGAAACGCACTGCCCCGCTTAAGGTCGATCGCATGCGAGATGTAGTGGAGCTCGAAGTTGGCCTTACGATAGAGCATCGCATACTCTACGTGCTGACTGTAATCGAGCGTGTAGATCAGTGGCGGTGGGATCAAGTAAGCATCGGTAAAGCCGGCTGACTTCGCATAGTCGATGAAGGCATCCACAATGTGCAGACACCGCTCGAAGGCCTCATCGGCAACCACGATCGAGCCGTACGACGCCCCCGTGGGCGACCACAATGCCCCGTCCTTGCCGACGCCAGCCGGTAGAACAGCAACAAGTTTCCCGCTTTCGCGGAACATCAGGTGATGCCAGTTCCACTTACCATCGGGATGATAATCCAGAAAGCGCTGCTGATGGAACATCGTTCCATTGTTGGAGCGCTCGACGAAGGAATCCCATTCGTGACGCTGGTCGGGAGTATAGCGGTGAACCGTGATCATGCAGCAAGGTGTGTCAGAACAGAAACGAAGTTACGGAGTGGACCTCTGAACGCTATATTGCGACGGCAAACTTTCACGTTCAGTTTCGCATGGAGCATAGCATGAAGAGATTTTTCCTTTCCATTTTCACCGTGGCCATTGCCTCGACATTCGCCATGGCACAGATGCCGGAGGAGCACGTCGTGGTCGGCGCATCAACAGGTTGGTTCCCAGGTGCCCACCTCGGATACACGATCGCCGACAAGATGCAGATCGGCGCGCAGCTTGGTTTTCGCAGCAAGGGCAAGGCCGACAACGAAGTCGGAACCAATGCACAAAACTCATTCGTCACGATCTGTCTGTACGGAAAGTACTTCCTTTCCAAGGGCAGCGACTTCAACACCTACGGCCTGGGAATGCTCTACATCAACCCGGCCTCTCAGGATGGCATCAACATTGGCGGTGCTAACGAAGGCTTCCTCCTCGGCGCCGGTGCCGAATACTTCCCATCGAAGACGGTCGGCCTGTTCGCTCAGATCGCTCTACTGCGCTTTCCGTTCAGCAGCACCAATGATGCTCTGAACTTCGGCATCATGACTCCGTCAGTCGGTATTGAGTGGTTCCTGGACGTCGACTAATCCATTACGATGATGTTCCTGAAGGGGCGATCCACTTCCTAAGTGCTCGCCCCTTTTCTATTTCTCCCGTCAAGCATGACCGACCCTCGCACCATAGCAGTTCTGCGGACCGATCGCCTTGGTGATATGGTGCTGACGCTACCAATGTTTCCGGCGTTGCGGAGGCGGTTCCCCAGTGCGCGACTCATTCTCATCGCCAGTCGCTACGTCGAGCCATTGGTGCGCTTTATCGACGTCATCGACGACGTTGTGTACCTCGACTCGCCCGATCAGCGCATCGAGCCGATCCTGCGCGAGTATTCTGTCGACACGCTCTTTGCACCCCGTCCGCGCCTATCCGAAGCATGGCAGGCTCTGCGATCCGGCGTGAAGCGTCGCATCGGCTCGGGCTTTCGCTGGTACTCGCCGCTCTACAACGTGCGGATTCGCGAGCATCGCTCCGATGCTGCGTATCACGAGGCTGAGTACAATGTGCGAATGATCATGCACGCCTTCGGTGGTGATATGCCAAGCGTCGAACTGGTCTCTCCGCGGCCAGTTGCACGAGAGCGCATCAGTCGAGCACGTCCGCGCATCATCATGCATCCGGGGTCAGGGGGCTCAGCAAAGGACTGGCCGGCAGAGCGTTTCGGCATGACGGCATGCACGCTTTGCGACGAGCTCGATGCCGAGATCATCATCACCGGCATTGCTTCCGAGCGCCCCCTCTGCGATGAGGTCGCAGCGCTCTGTCCGGGAGCAACAAACCTGTGCGGCACGCTTGACCTTGTCGGAATGATCGACCTCATTGCCGACGCCGATCTTCTCATGGCAAACTCCACAGGTGTTCTGCATGTCGCCGCGGCTGTGTCCACTCCGGTGGTTGGATTCTTTCCATCCACACCAAGCATGAGCGCAAGGCGCTGGGGTCCGTACACCAAGCGTGCTATTGTTCTTGAGAGCGGACCAGGCGACGATATGCTGATGATCAGCGTGGAGGCTGCGGTGGACGCAGCAAAGCGCCTGCTGACGGGTTCCTAGCCCCGTTCAAGAAAACGTCGAACAGCCTCAGCATCCTGCGGGGCATCAACGCTGATAAATGTCACATCCGTCGGCACACAGGTAAACAATGTACCATCGGCAAGCAGACGAAGTTGCTCCAGCGACTCGCACCGCTCAAGGTCGGTCGGCGGCAATGCAACGTGTCGCTCAAGGGCAGCACGACGATACGCATAGATGCCAATGTGCTTCCAGTACGGCGCATGATCAAGCCACTCTGCAACATCAATAGAGCGCATGTGCGGTATCGGTGATCGCGAGAAGTACACCGCTCTGCCCGACGCGGTCATGGCAACCTTTACGATGTTCGCATCGGTGAGTTCAACACTCTGCGAGATGCGCGTTACCGGCGTGGCAACATCGGCGCTTCCGGTGCGAAGTGCCGCGATGAGATCCGTCAGCACATTGGGCTGGAGAAGGGGCTCATCACCTTGAATGTTGATGACAATCTCCGGCTGTGTACCAAGTGACGCCAATGCAGCATGAACACGGTCAGTGCCGCTCGGCAGCGCCGGGTCGGTCATCACAACATCGGCACCGATGCGCTCTGCTTCGCGGACAACACGCTCGTCGTCGGTAGCGATCAGCACCCTGTCAAGCTCTGCGCATGCTGCTGTGGCGCGCCATACGCGCTCGATCATCGTCTGACCGCAGAGATCGATAAGGGGCTTGCCCGGCAACCGCGTGGCGGCGTAGCGCGCAGGGATAACGCCAATGATCATCCCAGAACCTTGGGCACCTTGATGAAGGCCTCGTTCTTCTTGGGAGCGTTGCGCAGGGCATCGACCGTGGAGATCGACTCCCCGGCGACGTCGTTGCGCAGAACGTTCACCTGATGATTGACCGAGGTCATTGGTTCAACCTCAGACATATCAACGGACTTGAGTACGTCAACAAACGCAACAATGTCCGTGAACTGCTTGGCAAACGCCGCGGCCTGCTCGTCGGTAAACTTTAGCCGCGCCAGTGAGGCGATAGAATGGATTTCTTCAATGGTCATGACTGCGAATCTACGGCAGTGGCGATGATGTCGTGCACGGCAACCATAAGCCCCTTCTCCTGCTCGCGGGTTGCTTCCGATGGCACCGCAATTGGTGCAAAGAGGTGCAGGTGCACAGTGCCACCGCGGAGCCTACGTGTTCCTTTGGGCAGGATCGAGGCGGTACCCGTCATGGCCACGGGTACGATCGGACGTCCGCTCTTCACTGCCAGGGAAAACGCACCACGCCGGAACTCCTGCACGCGTCCGTCTGGACTGCGCGTCCCCTCGGGAAACACCAGAACTGAACTTCCCTCGCGCATTGTCGCTGTAACGTCATCCAGCACTGCGGCCGCCTGACGTTTCCGACTGCGGTCGATGGCCACGAAGGGAGACAGCGCAAGACTCCATCCGAAGAACGGAACGCGCTCGAGCTCCTTCTTGTACATAATGCGCACGTTGTCCGGCACGGTTGCAAGGATGACGGGAATGTCGAACATGCTCGCATGGTTCGAGGCATAGACATATCGCTCGCCGGGAACCAGATGCTCACGTCCGTGCATGACGACCGTTACGCCCGACCAGCGCAGCACCGTGCGCGACCACGAGCGGGCGTAGGCAAAGTACACGTCATGATTCCGCCACAGAAGCATGTGAATGGTCACAACAATGGCATAGGCCACTGTCATCAGCACCAGCGCAATGATGATCAGCCAGGTTCGCATCTGGCAAACCTCGCAACATGGCGCTGCTTCACCAAGAACTTCTCATCGCGCATATTGCGTGATGCCAGGACTCGAAGACCTCGGCTCGTTGCTCGGCATGCCCGAGAAGAGCCAGAATGACACCAGCAAGCAGCCCAAGCGTGTTGGACACGACGGACAGGTTCTGCGCCTGCGCGTGCGCACGGAAAAACGTCGCGGCAAACTCGTGACCATCGCATGGGGCTTCTTCTCCCACCCAGCCGAGCTGAATCGGCTTCTCTCGCTCATGAAGAAATCTCTGGGTGCCGGCGGACAGCTCGTCGATCAGAGCATAGAGATGCAGGGAGATCACGTGCAGCGCATCAAGGACATCCTGATTGCCGAGGGGTATCGCGTCGAGTAAGGGGCTTGTCAGTTCGCCGCAACAATCACCGATGGATTAATACCCACGTCGTGCCGGCGGAGCACAACGCCTGTGGTATCGGCGATGATGAGTTCCCCGTTCGTCACGTACGTCCGCGCATTACCGATCAGCAGACGTGACGCTCGTGTGTCGAAGCCGAAGCCATACCACACTTCGTTCTCCGCACGCTTCATCACCGCGCTCAATACAGATCCGCGGATTGCACTGATACCGTCACCATGCATCACATATACCGTGCCGCTTCGCCGGTCGATGCAGGCCCCCTTCACGGACGTGAATCGATACTGAGCTGCGACACGCTTCTGTACTAGGTCATAGCAAACGACTCCACCGGGAACTTCTGGCTGTGAAGGATAGCTCCGATAGGTGATCCAGAGGCGAGCAGCAGTTGGATCGGCAATGATCGACTGAACATTCGGCAGATCGGCGATAGTGCCAACAACGGAGAGGTCGGATGCATCAAGCACCGTTACGGTGCCTGCCCCCTTCTCGTTTTTGCGAAGATCTCCCAGACCGCTATTAGCTACGTAGATGCGTCCGCCAACAACGGCAATGCCCTCGGGCGCCGGTCCGACCTCAACACGCGCAACGCGATCGGTAAGACGCCGCGCATTGAACTCGGCAATCGAGGCATCATTGAGGAAGGTACATACCGCCACGGAGTCATTGACAAAGGCCATCTTATACGGCTCGCGCAGATCATCAAAGCGCAGTCGTCCGAGCCAGAGGCCACTTCGACGATGGAACATTTCGATGGACCGCGACGTGCTGACGACCACCCACATCGTGTCGCCACGAACGAGCAGATCCGAGCCGGTATCGCCAAGTCGTAGGTCAATATTAACGGCACTCACAACGTCTCCAACGCGCACGCCGTCATCACCGATGTAGCAGAGCGTTGCATTGTCCTGACGCCATACCCCTTCGCAGAGTACGAACGTGCCGGGTCCATTGATGCGCGCGGTGTCAACAGCCGCATCCGGCGGCACCGGCAGGCAGCTTGTGAACACGGCCATACAGAGGCAGGCAAACAGCACGATTGTTGAATCACGACGCATCATGAGCGTAGCACCTTTACCAGCAGGTGACGATCTCCGTCGATGACGATCACGTAGTACCAGCCCCGTGGGAGCCATGCAAGATCGATCGTCGTAATGCCGGCATCGTGACGATCTGTTGCGATGATGCGCCCCGTAACATCCATGATCTGCGACGTCGATGGGTGTGGCAATGCCAGTTCTACGAGCGATGTGGTGACGATCGGTGTGATACTCACATCCCATGCCGCGTCTACCGCATGCACTGCCAGCACCACATCAAGGTCAAAGCCCGTCAGCGTTGGATCATACAGGGGGCTCTTCGGGTTCGACAGGATCATGCGGGTGACGTCGGTGATGCGCACCCATCGTATAGAATCCATCGTGACGTCGGCAAGGTCGTAGCTATTGCCACCGCTACGTTGCGGATCATAGGGATCCTGTCCGGTAGTTGGTGTAGTTCCTGCTAGCCCCCTACCACTGACGGAATCAAAGGGGAACATCGTCCACGAAACGCCATCGCGACTAACCTCCACGGTTGCGGGTTCGGCATAGATGCGTCCTGCACCGTACCGGAAGGCATTCTCGAAGACCGTAAAGTCAGCCCCCGGACCATCGACGACAACACCGCGACGGAGTCCAAGCGTGATCGACCCTCCAAGACCGAGTGAGCAGATCTCCCGCGGATCCGTTGCCGGAACGGTGTCCCGGGCTAATGGCGACGGACCACTGAGAACGTTCGCAGGGAAGAATGCCGACCCCTGACCAGTGCGCTGCCCTTCTCCCGACGTAAACACCTTTACGGTGTCAAGCGGAAGATGCTTCCACTGTGCCGAAGCACTGGCAGCAGCAAGGATCAGCACAAGCCAGATCAAGAGCGAGTCGGGCACGCGGATCCAATCATATGGACAGTGTCGGCATTTGCTTCCACAGCATGTACCGCGCTCCTCATGTGCACGCTGCGTGATGACCGTGTAGCCGGTGTTCGGATCGATGTACGTCGAGACGCCACGCTCGCAGGCGTCATCGTGACGCTTTAGCGTCAATTCATCAAGCACAAGAGGTGGTTTGCGCTGCGTCATCGCGCCTCCATGCTGACAATCAGACGAATGGCGCGTCCCGGCATGGGGTATCCTCGCACAACCTGATACGTCACGTCGAAGAGGTTGTCGCACTGCGCCATCACGTTTGCCCGCATACCGCGACCGTTCATGCGAAGACCCGCCTGCAGTGACGCTAGCGCAAAGGGGCTCAGCATTGCATCACGTTGCTCTCCCGGCAATGCATAGCGATAGCCGGTATACGTCCACTGCGCCGATGCAAACCAGCTGCCCACATCCCACTGCACAAGGGCCGAGGCAAGCTCAGGCACGGCATAGGGTACAAGCGTTCCATCAAGTCCAGCACGCGACGTTGCGTCGCGCATGAACTGTATCGTATGCGACCACTGCGCTACAAGACGTCCATCGAGGCCGCGAGCACGCAGGACCAGTTCAGCCCCCTGGCTAGTTGCTGAACCCACGTTTTGTGCACTGGTGATCACGGGGCTCACCGGCACCGACACGATAAGGTTTCTGATCGTTGACGTGTAGGCAGACACATCAATGCTGCACCACGGCCAGGGTTCGGCAACCACTCCCACGTCGAGCATTGACGACCGCTCGGGCTTGAGGTTCTGTGTTCCGAAGTTGAGATAGTACAATTCGTTGAAGGTTGGCGGACGAAAGCCCGCACTCCATCCGGCGCGCAGCGAGAGCCCAGGAACAACAGTGCGGTGCGCTACCAGCATCGGAGAAATGGCCACGCCGACATCCGAGAAGACGTCGGCCCGAGCGGCAGCACGAAGCTCTATGCCCGTCGCATATATATCCGGCATTGTGGCATCTGCCGACACGCTCACCGATCGGCGTTGCACCGTCTCGCCGTCACGTGATATCACCGACGCCCCCTGCAGATCAGCATGCGAAGCATCAAGGCGCGTCGACGTCAGATAGTGACGAGACTGATGTTGCCACACAGCACTGACCGTTGCATCTCGCTGACGGTACCGAACATCGATTCCCTGCGTGCCAATGATCGTGGCATCTGGGTCGGCGAAATGCTGATCGAGATATCGTGCCGATGCCATCAGCCACACACGGTCGCTCGGCGACTCGTGAAGCGTCGAGCGCATCATCGCCATCAGGTCGTTGTCGACAAGCCGTGCCCGTGCCTGCGTGATAGCTCCCTGCACAACCGCGCCGGGAACGCCGCGGTCGGCCGTGCGTACAAGAAGAGTTGCAGAATGCTTGTCACCGGCTTCCACGCGCGCAAGTGCGCGCACATGCCGCGCATCGCCGTTCTGACGGTTCACTTCGAAGGTTGAGCCAAACTGTGACGTTGTAAAGGGGAACGATCCTCGCGTACCAATCACATCAACATCAACACCGCAGCGGACATTATCGGCAATGGGCAGCGTGCACCCTGCGGCTGCTCTCCATTCGTTGAACGCACCATGCGAAATCAGTGCCGTGGCCCGAGTATCATCACGCAGTCGCAGGCGCACATTCACCGCGCCCGTAAGAGCATTTGCTCCATACAGAGCCGACGCGCCTCCGCGAACAACCTCTGCCTGATCGATATGCCGCATCGGGATCGACGTCATGTCAACGCTCCCGTTCTGCGCCGAGGAAAGGCGCGCACCATCGAGCAGGACCAATGCCTGCGCCGATGAGCCCCCTCTCAGTGAGACCAGCTGGAGTCCACCAATGCCACCATAATCCTTCACAAACACACCCGGGAACAGCGCCATGGTTGACGACAGTGATACTGGGGCCATCCTATCGATCACCTCACGCGTCAGCACCGACCGGGCCGGCCCAGCGCCCGTAGCATCTCCAAGCCATGACGCTGCCGTAACGATGATTGCGCTGTCTCGCCGATAAACCCGCACCGTGTCATCGCCCGCCGCATGCATAACAGACGTCAGCACGACGAGTGAAAGGATTGATGATATGGAGTGAAGGGCGCGCACCGGACTGCGAAACTACGCCATCACTCCAAGCCCCGCTTTGGAGAAATGCCCCCCATGCCGTAGACTTGCAGCCCATTTGGTCGCTTAGCTCAGCTGGTTCAGAGCGTTCGCTTCACACGCGAGAGGTCATAGGTTCAAATCCTATAGCGACCACCAGTCGGGTTTGAGGTTTCAGGTGTGGGGTTTGGGGTTTGTAACTCTGTAACTCTGTAACTCCGTAACTCCGTAATTCTCCTACACATGTCCATCCGGCTGACTCACACTTTCGAGGTGGGTGAAGACCTCAGTATTGTGTTCAATAGCAACGCGGACGAGTTCTTCGCAGGATGTTGCAAGCGAGTGGGCATCGTGCATGGTCATATCATCCGGGAGGATGAGGTGATAGTCGACGTGGACCATATTCCCTGAAGAGCGGAGGCGAAGGCGATGATAACTGCAGTTATGGTCAAGACAGAAGTCTGTGAGGACCAGCTGCACGCGCTGAAGAAGCACGGGGTCGGAAGAGTCCATAAGCCCCTTGATGGAGATGGACATCAGTTTGCCGCCCTCATTGATGATGTTAGCGCCAAATAGAATAGCAATCGCCGGGTCAAGCCAAAGCATGCCGGTAAGTTGTGCAATGAAGAGTCCGGCAACAGCACCGGCACTTGTCCACACATCGGTCATCACATGACGTCCGTTTGCTTCGACGACCAGCACTTTGTTCTTCTTGCCGGTATTGATGAGATACCAGCCCAGCGCGAGATTCACGAGTGCCGCGCCGGCGGTAATGCTCATACCGATGTCGAGTTTCTGGAGTGATACTCCAACCACCAGTTTCTCGGTTGCACTCACGATAATGACGATGGCGGCAATGCAGATCAGACCGCCTTCGACACCGGCCGACATAAAGCTGACCTTGTCGTGACCATACGGATGCTCCTCATCAGGGGGCTTGGCACCCACCCGCAGAGCATACCAGGCAAACCATACCGCAACAACGTGTACAACACTCTCGGCAGCATCGGAGAAGATCACTGATGAACCAGTCATGAGATACGCTATCCACTTGGCAACGAGCATCAAGAGCCCCGTTGCCAGAGATAGATTCATTGCACGGCGGTTGATATCGTGCGTAGTCATGCAACAGCACTTTTACGAGTTGAGCGTCTTGAGAAACTCTTCGTTCGACCGTGTAGCACGCATCCGCTCGAGCAGCGTTTCCATTGCCTCGAGCGGGGGATCATCCCCGAGTACCTTGCGAAGCAACCAGACCTTGGCAAGGACATCTGGCTCGAGAAGCAGTTCCTCACGACGCGTACCGGAGCGGTTAACGTCGATAGCAGGGAAGATGCGACGCTCGGCGATCTTACGCTCGAGCACCAGTTCCATATTACCCGTCCCCTTGAACTCCTCGAAGATCACTTCGTCCATGCGCGAATTCGTCTCAACAAGTGCCGTGGCGATGATCGTGAGTGAGCCCCCTTCCTCAACATTTCGGGCTGCACCGAAGAACCGCTTTGGACGCTGCATGGCATTGGCATCCACACCACCCGAGAGAAGCTTGCCTGATTGCGGCACAACGGTGTTGTGCGCCCGTGCAAGGCGTGTGATGGAGTCGAGAAGGATCACCACGTCCTGCTTGGCCTCGACAAGACGCTTGGCCTTTTCGATGACCATTTCGCTGACCGCTACGTGACGGTCAGCCGGCTCGTCGAACGTTGATGCGATAACCTCGGCGTTCACCGAACGAATCATGTCGGTGACTTCTTCTGGACGCTCATCAATGAGGAGCACGATGAGCTTTACTTCCGGGTGATTGCGCGAGATAGAGTTTGCCAGCTTTTGAAGGAGGATCGTCTTACCGGCCTTCGGCGGGGAAACGATAAGTCCGCGCTGACCCTTACCAATAGGCGAAACAAGGTCGATGATCCGCGTGCCGTACTCCTGCTGCATCGTCTCCAGGCGCAGGCGCTCCTTCGGATAATACGGTGTGAGATTCTCGAACAGCGGACGGGGCTTATTCTCTACAAACGGGATGTAGTTGATAGAGTCGACCTTGATCATGCTGAAGAAGCGCTCGCCCTGACGAGGGGCGCGGATGTATCCCTTGAGCGTATCACCTGTACGCAGTCCGTAGCGCTTTACCTGTGAAGGGGCGATGTAGACGTCATCCGGTGACGGTAGGTAGTTGAAATCTGCCGACCGGAGGAATCCGTAGCCGTCGGGAAGGAGTTCCACGACGCCGGTGGTGATACTGATGCCTTCTCGCTGTGATTCGCGCATTTGACGGGCATTCTCGGCCTCGACAATGCGGTTGATAAGATCCTGCTTTTTGAGATCGGCAAAGTCCTCGATATCAAGAGATTGCGCCAGTTCGATGAGCTCGGCCATCTTTTTGAGCTTCAACTCATTGACATCGATCACCGGACCGGCCAGCATCAGCTCACGTTCTTCGCGTTCGATCTCCGCCTCGAATGCACGATCACGGAAGTTCTCCCGACGGTCTCGTCCGCGGCCACGGCGTCTGTTGCGTCCGCCACGGTCACCGAATCGATCGCCCCCTCGGAAATCACGGGGCTCACGGTCGCCACCCGGGCGTCCATCACGGCGGTCGCCATGGCGGAAGTCGCGGCGGTCGTCGTCACGACGCTCGCCGCGCTGGTCACCCTCGCGTCGCTCACCACGCTGGTCGCCCTCACGACGCTCACCGCGCTGGTCACCTTCGCGTCGCTCACCACGTTGATCGCCTTCACGGCGTTCACCACGTTGGTCGCCCTCGCGACGCTCACCACGGCGATCGTCGTCACGACGGTCAACCGGACGCGCACCGCGTCGGTCTGCGCGGCGATCGTCTCCACGGTCGTCGCTTCGTTCTACGCTGCGCTCTGGACGGTCATCGCCGCCCTCACCGCGGAATTCATCATTGCGGTGGCTTGAGCGCTCTTCGTCTCCACGCTCGGCACGCGGCTCATTCCGTGGCTCATCACGACGCTTCTCTTGCGCTGGTGGGGGTACATCCGGTGCCGGCGCTTCAGCTACAGCCTTGGTTCGGCGTCGCGTTACCTTCGGTGCTGGTTCAGCAGACTCAGCAGCGTTTGGCTTCGGTTCAGTTTCTGATTTCGCAACCTTGGTTGCCTTGCGTGCGCGCGGTGCTTTTGCTGCGCGCTCTGGTGTCTCTTCAGACATACAACGTTTGGGATAAACGGTTGGGTAAAAAGTCGATCGACGCCTTTGCGTTCGCACTACCACGGTAATCCGCGGAGCGTGTCAGGTACATCGGTAGGGAAGGTGAGCCGATTCTGCGCCGTGATCATATCAGGTCAACAAGTGAGTCCTCTACGGCGCGATGGCACTTGCAATATACGATGTAGAGGCATCGTACAAGCCCTCTGGCCGAGACTTCGTATATTTGTTGCTCACGGCGGGTGTAGCTCAGTTGGTAGAGCCCCAGATTGTGACTCTGGTTGTCGCGGGTTCAAGCCCCGTCACTCGCCCATAGATCAATAAAGACCACGCCGCGGTAAACGATGCCGTGGCGTGTGTCGTTTCTGGGGGTGGTAATTTCGTCGCACTCGCCAATGGTCTGCTTAGCCCTGCATACCCACCTTCCCTATGTACTTCATCATGGGGCATGGCCACACGGAAGTGATTGGCTCTGCGAAGCTGTTGCGGAATGCTATCTGCCCCTTATCAGCATGTGTGATCGCCTGGCTGGTGATGGCATTCGGGCGGGGCTGACGCTTGATATCTCGCCGATCCTGTGCGAGCAGCTGGCCCACGCAGATTTCCCGGAGTTATTCGAACGCTATTGCCGGGAACATGCTAATCTGGCTGAAGCCGATGCGGCGCTCTTTGCTGAGCAAGGGGCCGAGCCGGAGCGCATCGCCGTTGCCTCGTTCTGGCAACAGTGGTATACGGACTGCGCGGAGACTTTTCGAGAGGTGTATGACCGGAATATCATCGGGCAGTTTCGCAGACTTCAAGATGCCGGTATTCTCGAGGTCATGACCTGCGGTGCAACCCATGGATACTTCCCGTTACTGGCCGAGGATGAGAGTATCCACCGTCAGGTTGAGATCGCCGTGCGTGCCCACGAGCGGCACTTCGGACGTCATCCACGCGGCATCTGGCTTCCGGAATGCGCCTACCGTCCAGGGTATCCGTGGCGGACCTTTCTGCCGGTCTTTGCATACTCGCGAATGCAACACCGCGAATCGGTCGAGAGCATTCTGCAGAACCATGGTCTGCAATACTTCGTCACGGACGAGGGGGCTCTCTCTTCGGCACGACCGCTCGGCTTTGTTGACGAGCGCGGGAATCGCACACAAACTGAGCAGACAATCGGAACAGTTCGTCAGCGGCTCGAACATCTCTCTGCGATGGACGTCTATCGCGTCGGGTCGGCAGCGGCCGATGCAACGGTGTCGGTATTCACGCGTCACATGGAAACGGCACTGCAGGTATGGAGCGGCTCCTCCGGATATCCGGGTGATGCGGACTACCTCGATTTTCACAAGAAGTTTAGCAACTCGGCTCTGCGATACTGGCGTGTAACGGACAACAAGGCCGATATGGCCTACAAGCAGCCATACGTGCGCGAATGGGCAGTCAATCGTGCTCGCGATCATGGCCGACATTATGCGGCTCTGATTGAACGCACGCTTCAGGAACGCCGGACTCAGACGGATGGCCCTGTTGTTCTCACGCTTCCGTTCGATACGGAGCTCTTCGGTCACTGGTGGTTCGAGGGTCCGATCTTTCTTGAGGAAGTTCTTCGGGGCATTCATGCCTCGCCCCTTGCCCATTGCGCGACTCTGGGTGAGTGTCACGATGAAGTGCATCCCGACTGCGTGATCGCGCTGCCGGAGTCATCGTGGGGACGAGATGGCAACCACAGTGTGTGGATGAATGACCAGACGCAGTGGACCTGGGAACGTGAGTATCAGCTCGAGTACCGGCTCCGCGCATTGTTTGAGAAGCACCCACAACATCGCTGGACGCCACAGATGAGTGGTGTAGCGCGGACGATTATTCGTCAGGTGCTGCTAGCCCAGGCCTCGGACTGGCAGTTTCTGATATCGACCTGCTCAGCAAAAGATTACGCCGAGATGCGTTTTCATAATCATGTTGAAGATGCCAAGCGGTGCTGCGACATCTTTGAGAGACTCGCCGTCACGGGGCTTATCACGGATGAGTCTGCGGCGTATCTGCAGGAGCTCGATGAGCGCGATGGCATCTTCGAAGCGGAGATTGATCTCTATCTTGCAACTCATGGATCGTAGCAATTCTGTTCTCGTCGCCATTGCGCGGCAAATGCGCCTGTATCAGTGGGTGAAGAATCTCCTCCTGATGGTGCCGATACTGCTAGCCCACCGCACCAATGACATGTCGGCCTTTGTCACGTGTCTCTGGGGTATGCTGGCCTTTAGTCTCGTGGCATCAAGTGTATACGTCGTTAATGATCTTGCCGATCTGGAACACGACCGCAAGCATCCGCGCAAGCGGTTCCGTCCGCTTGCCAATGGGGATCTGACTGTTGCCACAGCTCGCAGTATCGTGGCTCTGTGCATCGTCGTGGCCAGCTTCATCAGCATGGTGCTGATGCCGATGTCCTTCATTCTGTGGTTGCTCACGTATGCGGCGGTAACGTCAGCGTATTCCTTCGTCTTGAAGCGTGTTGTTCTCGTTGATGTGATTGCTCTTGCTGGACTCTATGCACTGCGGGTTGCGGCCGGTGGAGCTGCAGCACAGGTTGAGGTATCGCCCTGGCTGCTGGGCTTTTCGCTGTTTCTCTTTATGAGCCTGGCATTCCTGAAGCGCTATGCTGAACTTCGAGATACCATCGAGCGAGAGGGCACGCATGTTTCGGGACGGGGCTATCACGTAGGTGATGCCAGCTTCGTTCTGGTTGCCGGCACGGCGCTGGGCTTTGTGGCCGTAATGGTATTCACGATGTACGTCAATGGTCCGCAGGTGCAGGCCCTCTATCACCATCCGTATCGATTGTGGCTTATCGCCCCCTGCCTCGTGTATTGGGTCAGCCATCTTTGGCTTACAGCGCAGCGTGGACACATGCATGATGACCCGATCGTGTTTGCCGCTCGCGACAAGCACTCATGGGCCGTTGGCGCTGCCATTGCCGCAATCGCCATCTCTGCTTCATAAAGCGAAACCCTGCAGCATTCATGGAACAGCAACCATCGTCATGGGGTCGGTACCCGGCATCGCACGCGCAGAGCGTTGTTGATGCCGCGTGGACGTCGGATATCCCGCTATGCTCTGATGCACCGCTCCTTGCCTACGGTCTCGGACGTTCCTACGGTGATGTGTGTCTGAATGACAACGGCACGATCGTGCGGATGCATCGATGCGACCGCGTACTTGGCTTTGATCGCGAAAAGGGAATCATTCGTGCCGAAGCCGGATTGTCCATTGCCGATCTCCTCCGCATCTGTGTGCCGCTTGGATGGTTTGTTCCAGTAACTCCTGGCACGCGCTACGTTACACTTGGTGGAGCCCTGGCCAACGATGTACATGGCAAGAATCATCATCGCGTTGGCACCTTCGGGTGTCATGTGCGATGCATGGAACTGCGCCGCACGGATGGATCGGTGCACCACTGTTCTCCAACGGAGAATGCGGAACTTTTCTCGGCAACCATTGGCGGCATGGGTCTAACGGGCATTCTTACGTGGATCGAGATTCAGCTTGTGCCCATTGCCTCCCGCACGGTAGTGCAAGAAAGCGTCAAAGCCAGGACGTTGTCCGACCTCATCCAGCAGACTGATGCCTCCGACGCTGACTGGGATTACACTGTCAGCTGGATCGACGTGATGTCACGAGGTTCATCGCTTGGCAGGGGGCTTGTGCTGCGTGGACGCTTTCAGGAACATGCAGATGGCACGCTTGGAAAACCCTGGAAAGGTCCGATTCTTTCTGTGCCATTCGAAGCACCATCTTGGCTATTGAGCAAACCAACGATCTCGCTGTTCAATACCGTTTGGTATAATCGTCAGCTCGGACGTCTTAAGCGCAATGAACTCGACGTAGCACCTTTTTTCTATCCGCTTGATGGGATAGGGGGCTGGAATCTTCTCTACGGACGTCGCGGCATGCTGCAGTATCAATGCGTTGTTCCGGTTGATGATGGCGAGCGCGTGATGCGGAAGATCCTTGAGGAAATGCAGCGAGGGGGAGTATCATCCTTCCTGGCTGTTCTCAAGAAGTTCGGGCCGCTTGCCTCGCCGGGAATAATGTCGTTCCCGCGTCCGGGACTTACGCTTACGCTTGATATGCCGATCAGTGGCAAACCAATGTTCGATGCGCTTGATCGCTGTGATGAGCTCGTTCACTCTGTTGGTGGACGCGTTTACTCAGCAAAAGATGCGCGCGTTCGGGGCTCCATGTTCCGAGCAATGTATACCAAGGAGATCGCACAGTTTCTGCCGCATATCGATCCCGGCATGTCCAGCAGCTTCTGGCGTCGAATCATGAATGACGGAAAGGACCAATCGTGACCCCATCATCGATCGTGCTCATCGGCGCGACATCGGGAATTGCCCAGGGCGTTGCTCGCCTCTATGCCCAGCGTGGCTGGACGATCTACCTTGTTGCCCGCAATGCGGATGCTCTTGCCGCCATGCAGTCCGACCTGCTTGCACGCGGTGCGAAAGAGGTAGAGTCGATGGTAGCCGACCAGCGTGACATATCGCGACACGACGACGTCGTGTAAGGGGCTCAGCAGTTCTGCGAAACGATCGGCGTTGTGCTGATCGCCCATGGAATTCTGCGCAACCAGCAGGAGATCGATTACGATGCCGACGAGATGCTCCAGGTGTTCAGCGTCAATGCTACCTCGTCGATCTCGCTCTTGCATCGTTTCGGCGTGGCGATGGAGAAGCAGCAGAGCGGTACAATAGCTATCATCAGCTCAGTTGCCGGAGACCGTGGTCGGCGTTCACTCTATACCTATGGCTCAACGAAGGCTGCCGTGTCGCACTTCGTGGCGGGTATGCGCGGACGCTACAAGCCCCTTGGAATCAATGTTCTGGACATCAAGCCTGGTCCCGTTGACACGCCAATGATGGCAGGGCGCAACCTCATGCTCGGAGCCACCGTCGATGCTGTTGCAAATGACATGATGGCCGCAATCGATAGGCGAAGAGGGATTCTTTACACGCCGTGGTTCTGGCGCTACATCATGCGCATCGTGCGTATGATCCCCGAGCCCATCTTTCTAAAGATCAAATTTTAGTCCGCCCTGCAGAGCGCTTAGGACGGACTCAACGCCAGGTCACCACCGGGTGCATCGTCGACGTCCGTCTTCGGTACAGGTTGGGGGGTAGCCTTGATCTTCTCGCGGAATGCTTCGACGTCTTTGATGATGGGGCGAAGTGTTTCACCCTTGATCAGCATGTCGAGTTCTTCTGCATCGAGCGTTTCCCGTTCGATAAGAGCCTTCGAGCATCGGTGCAGCAGATCGAGATTATCCTTCATCAGCTGTTCGGCCTTAGACTCGGCGCTGATGATGATGCGGCGCACCTCGCCATCGATCGACCGGGCGGTTTCTTCGGAGTGGTCACGGGGCTGTGAGATCTCCCGTCCGAGGAAGACCTCGTCCTGGTGGCTTGCGTAGCGCACTGGACCAATAACATCGCTCATACCGAATTCACAGACCATGCGCTTTGTGATCGCCGTTGCGCGCTCAAGGTCGTTGGATGCGCCAGTGTTCAGCTGGTTAAACACAACCCTCTCCGCAGCACGTCCTGCCAAGAGCGTCACAAGACGCGTTTCAAGCTGCTCGCGGCTCATTGTGTGCATTTCTTCGTTCGGCAGGTATGACGTAACGCCAAGGGCACGTCCACGCGGAATAATCGTAACCTTATGGACTTGGTCTCCGTGTGGAAGGAGCTTACCGGCAAGAGCATGTCCTATCTCGTGATACGCTGTGGTCTCCTTTTCGCGCTCGCTCATCACCATGGACTTACGTTCAACGCCCATCAGGACCTTGTCCTTGGCGTTTTCAAAATCGTACATGGCCACTTCTGTGCTGTTGCGACGGGCAGCAAGCAGAGCAGCTTCGTTTACGAGGTTGGCAAGATCGGCACCACTCATTCCCGGCGTCCCACGGGCGATAACCTCGAGGTTAACGTCCTTCGCCATCGGAACACGGCGTGTGTGGACCTTCAGGATACCTTCACGGCCATGGACGTCTGGACGGTCAACCACGACCTGACGGTCAAAGCGTCCTGGACGCAGCAGGGCAGGGTCGAGTACGTCTGGGCGGTTTGTGGCAGCCACAATGATGATACCCGAGTTCTGTTCGAATCCATCCATCTCAACGAGAAGCTGATTCAAGGTCTGCTCGCGTTCGTCGTGCCCGCCCCCTAAGCCGGCACCGCGATGCCGTCCAACGGCATCGATCTCGTCAATGAAGACGATGCATGGAGCCTGCTTCTTCGCATTCTCAAAGAGGTCACGAACACGGCTCGCACCAACACCAACGAACATTTCGACGAAGTCGGCACCGGAGATCGTAAAAAACGGTACGCCGGCTTCTCCGGCAACGGCACGTGCAAGAAGGGTCTTGCCAGTGCCCGGAGGACCGAGCAGAAGAACTCCGCGCGGGATCTTTCCGCCGAGACGTGTAAAGCGTCCCGGATCGCGAAGAAACTCCACAATCTCCTTCAGCTCTTCTTTTGCTTCGTCAGCGCCGGCGACGTCAGCAAATGTTACCTGAAGCTGACCATCAGTAAGCATGCGGGCACGGCTTCTTCCAAATGAGAAGATGTTCTTTCCTCCGTTCATGCCGCCCCCTTGCATCCGGCGCGTCACAAACAGGAAGGCAACAAAGAGCAGGACCCATGGGAGGAACTGCACCAGCGACATCCACCATGGTGCGTCGCCGTCCTCATATTTCCACGAGATACCGTGTGTGGCCCAGAATTCCTCCGTGGCGGAATCGATCACGCCAAGTTTTGTCTGGAAGACGTCTCCCGAGTCGAGAGTGAGTTTTCCGCTCGGCAGGTGACCGCGGTCAACTGACACACGACGGTTAAGTTCTCCGCGGAATTCGTAGTCGTTAAGCTGTGTCTTGACGATTGTTGCCCGAACAACGTATCCTTTTGTGACAAAGCTCTTATACTCGCTGTAGGTA
>JBJTEQ010000271.1:0-2463 GCA_046092945.1 Kapaibacterium sp. (SeqCode) | reverse complement strand
GACGCACCACTGCCTGCGGCACCAGGCGATACAGCGATGCATCGTGGGCAAAGGCCAAGCGGTCAATAGTGCGGGTTGTTACGTGGTCCGCACCCAGCAGCTGCCGCAGCTCGTCAAGGGGCTCACGCATCACGTAGCATTAAACCTGAAAGACGCCCGTGCGCAGTTCCGGCAGCGAGCCCTGGTGGGAGGCAACGGCAATTCCACGGGAGATCATTGCTCTTGTCTCCGTTGGCGCGATGATTCCGTCAACCCACAGGCGCGAGGCCGCATACACCGGCGTTGTCGTGGATTCGTAGCGCTTCTGAATATCACTTAGCATGGTCTTCTGCTGCTCGGGAGAAAGTTTCTCGCCGCTCTTTTCCAGCTGCGCAATCTTGATGGTAAGAAGTGTTTTCGCAGCCTGTGCTCCGCCCATCACGGCGATCTGAGCCGTGGGCCAGGCATAGATCAGCCGCGGATCATAGGCCTTGCCGCACATGGCGTAGTTACCGGCACCATAGGAGTTGCCCATGATGACCGTAAACTTCGGGACTACACTGTTAGCCACAGCGTTCACGAGTTTCGCGCCGTCCTTGATAATGCCTCCCTGCTCTGCCCGTGTCCCGACCATGAAGCCGGTGACGTCCTGCAAAAAGACCAAGGGGATACCGCGCTGATTACAGTTCAATATGAATCGGGCGGCCTTATCGGCAGAGTCGGAATAGATCACGCCCCCTACCTGCATTTCGCCCTTTCCGGAGCGGGTGATCTCACGATTGTTAGCAACAATGCCAACGGCCCAACCGTCAATGCGGGCATACCCGCAGATGATGCTCGCGCCGAAGTCGGCCTTGTACTCGTCGAATTCCGATCCGTCGATAAGCCGGGCGATCACCTGACGCGTGTTATACGGCTTGCTGTGATCGGCAGGGATGATGCCGTAGATCTCTTCACCTTCGAATGCGGGCTCACGCGGCTCTATTCTGGAGAAGAGCTCCGACTTTCCCTTGGTTGGCGAGAACTTCTCGACCAATGAGCGAATGGTCGAGAGTGCTTCTTCATCAGATTCGACCTTGTAATCGACAACTCCGCTGATGGAGCTATGCATTGATGCTCCGCCAAGGGGCTCGATACCCGTCTTCTCTCCGATTGCGGCCTCGACTAGGGCGGGACCGGCTAGGAAAACGCTACCTGTGCCGTTAACGATGATTGCCTCGTCGCACATGATGGGCAGATATGCGCCACCGGCCACGCACGGCCCCATGATGGCGGCGATCTGCGGAATGCCAAGGGCACTCATCATCGCGTTGTTGCGGAACTGACGTCCGAAGTGCTCCTTGTCGGGGAAGATCTCGTCCTGCATCGGCAGGAACACTCCGGCTGAATCAACGAGGTAGATGATCGGCAGGTGATTCTCCAGAGTGATCTCCTGCGCGCGCATGTTCTTCTTCGCTGTCATCGGGAACCATGCGCCGGCCTTGACCGTGGCATCGTTGGCCACGATCATGCACTCGCGTCCGTGAATGATACCGATCCCGGCAACCACACCGGCGCTGGGGCAGCCCCCTTCCTCTTCATACATTCCTTGGGCCGTAAGAAGTCCGACCTCAAGAAACGAAGAGCCTTCATCGACCAGGGCGGTGATTCTCTCGCGGGCCGTCATCTTTCCTTTGGCCTTGTGACGTTCAATGGCCTTTGCACCGCCACCGCGGCGCACTGCGTCGCTGATGCCGTCGATGATGCGCATGGCCTGACGATTCGCGTCAGTGTTAGACTCGTACGAGAGGTCGTGTGTGAGAGGTGATCCGATGATGCGTGCCATGGTCCTATCGTTTGGTAGAACTCGGAACAAAAAAGGCGCTCTGATGAGCGCCTTGGTCATATACACATTGAGTCATGATCCTGCCCGATAGCAGACCAATCACTTGCCGGCCGGTGCAGCTGCCGGAGCAGGTGCCTGAGCTGGCTGTGCTGGTTGTTGCGCTGGCTTTGCGGCCGGTGCTGCCATCATTGGACGAGGAGCATCCTTGGCAACTGTTTCGCGTTGTGTGCCCTGCGAGGTTTCGAGAAACACGCTGTTGATCAGGACGGCAAACAGGGCGATAATGCCAAGCAGGACCATCGTGGCTGTCTGCAGAACGTTTCGTGATTGACGAACGCCGAAGAGATTGGTCATCTGACCACCCAGCCCACTCATTCCGGAGATCATGTCAGCCTTGCCAGGCTGGATGATCACAACAAGTAGAAGGAGCAATGAAGAAACGGCGGCGATGACGGTGAGAAGCGTATCCATGATGTTTTTCGTGGTTATTGGGACGGCAAAGATAACACCAGAGGCCGTTATGGGCAACCCAGTCCAACGCACATCGGATGATCGAATTCCAGTCCATTATCCGAGAACCAGACAAGAAACGTGTCGTAGCGGTCTTCGTTCTTACGGAAGTACCTGTTCATTTCTGCCTGATTTCCGTAGCTATACAG
>JBJTEQ010000270.1:0-2886 GCA_046092945.1 Kapaibacterium sp. (SeqCode) | reverse complement strand
TTACCTGGAAGACGAAGAATCTCTGCGATACGCAACGAACCGTCGTCTTTGATATCACACCGGTGCCACGACAGGAGATGACTTATTCATACCCTGCTACGTATGTGCATAAACTCATCGGCACCGAAAAAGGTGTCGACATGGGCATCGTGCCTATAGGTGAGACGGCCAAGCAGACTGTTGTGCTCTCTGCTGTTAACGGCAATGTGAGAATTACATCGTTCGATCTCGTTTCCCTGGGAGGTTTCACGGTCCTTGATCCACCGCAGCTCCCGGTCACCGTTGTTCCTGGGCGGAGTTTATCATTTACCGTTCAGTATACAGCAGCTTCAACAGACGCGGTGTACGCGCGATTGAATCTAACAACCGATGGATGCGAGGTAAAGCAGCTCGTCATTCGTGCCGGCTCTGTGTATTCGGGTGAAAAGCTCCAGCTTGTCTCACCAACAGGCAACGACCAGTTCACCACTGGCAAGGATACCATCGTTAGGTGGACGAACGCCCTGCCTGATGAATTTGTCCGTCTTGAAGTGAGTTACGATAACGGCGTCAATTGGTATAGTATCACTGAAACAGCCTCAGGTCTGTCGCATAATTGGACACCGGGACCTTTTGTCGGCGATAAGTGCCAGATGCGCGTGTCGTCGACGGTCCTTGATCAGCGCAGTGTCCTTCAACTGCGCGGTCAGACGCAACCGCTGTACAGTGCAATCTTCACCTCGGATGACAAGACCGTTCTTACGGGTGGTGATGATGGCTCCGTCCGTGCTTGGGATGCGCGAACAGGACAGCAGACACGGATCGTTGGTATACACGGTGGCTGGATATGGTCGCTCGCTGAAATGCCTGGCACCACGATCGTTGCCTCGATCAGTCATGATGGTACGATTCGGGTATGGGATTATACAAGCAGTCGCCGTGTAGCAACCATCACTCTCGATACACGCGGGTGGTCATTGGCATTCAGTGCTGATGGGAGGACGCTTTTTGCCGGCACGGACAAATCAATTTTCCGAATAGCAACAGATTCATGGAGAATTGAATCAACGACTACCGCGCTCGAAGGTCCTGTCTATGACATACACGTCGCGTCAAATGCAACAATCGTTGCGGCAGAAGGGTCTCGTGCCGTTGCGCGCGACAAGGCAAGTCTTGACACCGTGCGAACCTTCAAGGATCCGTCACAGCGTGGTGCGATTTATGCGGTGAGTATGCCGAGCACGGATGATGTTGTCATCACTGGTGGAGCAGACTTCGTCCTTCGCAAGTATCAGTTCTCTAATGCCGCTCTGCTTGCCCGTACGACGCCAGCCGTAGGTAGTATCCTGTCTTTGTCATTCTCCCCTGATAACACACAGATCCTGACGGCAGGTGGTGACGCTTCGGCAAAGCTCTACTCAGCTTCTACGCTGTCGCCTCAGGCGTCTTTGGTGGGTCACGAAGGTATTGTCTATGATGCTGCGTTTTCGAGTGACGCAAAGAGTGTGGTAACGGCGTCAACAGACTTTACGGCCCGTGTTTGGCCCCTGGATAAGATCGGCACTATCAGCGATGTGAGCGATGGAACATTTCGCATCGTTGGGGGAAATGCGCAGTCGTCAAATGTCTCAATGGGAGATGTGAATGTTGGCGAAGGGGCTGACAAAGTGCAGGCCGTGGTTACGAATACCGGTTCTGAAGCACTCGTCATCCGATCTGCCCGGGTTCTTACCACGGGCACACCTCAAGACTTTGACGTGAACATGCCAGCGTTGCCAATCACTCTGGCTGCAGGTGGCGAGCTACGAGCCGACGTTTCATTTACTCCGTCAGCCACGGGTGTGCGTTCTGCATCAATGGAGTTGCAAACTGGTCGTGGGCCTGTTACCATCGAGATCACTGGTCAGGGTACGGCTCCTTCTCTGAAGCTTCCAGAGACGCTCAATTTTGGCCGTCATATAGCAAACGTTGCAGCGGTCGATAGTACCATCACCGTTGTGGCAAACGGCGATCCGTCAAACGTCTACAAGGTTTCTCTGACGCAGATCCGTGAGTACCAATCATCGGTGTTCAGCATCATCAGCGGAGGTGGACCATTTACTATGGTCGGAGGCGAGACTCGGAAGATTGTTGTCCGCTTCGATCCAAAGTCATTCGGACGTTTTGCTGCGGATTTGAACATCGCAATAGACTCTCGTCCGGCACAGGTTGTGCGTCTCTACGGCGAGGCAACTGGCGAAGGACGCCTCTCGGCCACATCATCGCTTCTCTTTACGTCCACTCCGTGTGTTACATCAGTCAGTCAACGCAACGTGTCGCTGAGAAACACCGGTAACTCACAGACTATTCTCTACTCCGTCGGTTTTGAAGGAGCAAATGCGGACGAGTTTTCGCTTGTTTCGCCCCCTACCTTCCCGTACACGATGGAAGCAAAGGATAGTGTGAGCTTTGTGGTGCAGTTCAACCCACTTCGGGTGGGCGTTAAGGATGTACGCCTTGTCGCCTCGTCCAATGCATCGAATGCAATTAATGGTCGGACCCTCGTGAGCATGATCGCCCGCCGCGATTCGGTTGGATTCGAGCTTTCTCGAACGACGGTCGATCTTGGTAACGTCGCCGAAGGCGAATCGCAAAACGACCGGCTCCAGATCATTAATTCCGGAACGATCTCACTCCAGTGGCCACGTGGGACAATAAATCTTGGTCCGTTTCGCATCGATAGTATCACGCCGGACATCACCGCCGGACGTCGAACCTCTGATATGCTTGTGACCTTCACCGGTGGTCAGGCAGGTAAGTCCTACGAAACAACCTACACGTTTGTCGACACGATCTGTGGTCGACAGCAGACGGTCAAGTTGATGGCATCAGTCAAGAGTGTTATTGGTGGTCGCATCCGAATTGGAA
>JBJTEQ010000269.1:0-2418 GCA_046092945.1 Kapaibacterium sp. (SeqCode) | reverse complement strand
GATAACCACAGTCGCAGGGTCCTGCGCAATACCTACCGTTGCCCCACCCAGCCCAGCCATGCGGGCACTAATGGTGCTACGCAAAAAGTTGAAGATGAAACCCTGTTGCCCCAGAGCAATGGGAGCAGACAACGTTGCGATACTCAAGCACAGTGCCAGCGCAGCCCAACGGTGGTTAGCGTGAATCACGTGTGTTCTCCAACTAGTTCGAGAAAGTTTCTCGGTGGACGTGTCGGTCGAAACGTCTCTGAGCGGACAAATGTGTGACGAGTCCATCCGACCACCAGTGTGTCCTCATCACGAGATATCTCGTAGCGAATCGTCAGGCGAGCGCCCTGCAGAGGCTCGACGAGCGTGTGGATTGAAAGCAGGTCGTCGTAGTGCGCAGGGAGGCGATACTCGCAATGAGACTCGAGCACCGGAAGCATATATCCTGAGTCCTCAAGTTCGCTGTATGGAAGCCCCCTATCACGTAGAAACTCCGTGCGGCCAATCTCAAAAAGACGGAGGTAGCCACCGTGATACACGACTCCCATCTTGTCCGTATCACTATACCGGACCCGATATAGTGTGACATGTTTCTGAGCCTCCGAGGTCATCGCGTTCCACCGCTGGCAGGCGCCTGCATGAGCATGTCGAGCAGGCGTTCGAGTTCCTCAAGTGAGAAGAAATCGATATCGATCGACCCCGACTCATCGGCCTTCATTTTAACTCGCACCTGCGTTGCGAATACCTGTCGCAGAGAATCTTCGATCGTCTGCAACGACTTGTCAGCAGGTCTTGTCGATGCGGTTGCCGTGGACTTCGCGGGCTTTGTCTGGATTCCTCCTGCACGGGTAACATCTTTGCGACCGAGTTCGAGGTCCTTGACAAGTGCCTCCGTCTTGCGCACAGAGAGCTCGCGGTTGATGATCTCGCGAAGCACAGTCAACTGACGACCTTCCGACGTCAGCGCCAGAAGTGCACGTGCGTGGCCCATGCTGATGCGCCTATTGCGCAGGGCTGCCTGGATATCCGGGGGTAACTTCAGCAGACGAAGCGAATTGGCAACAGTACTACGATCCTTCCCGACTTTGACTGCTACGTCTTCCTGCGTCAGCTGACAATCGTCAATAAGACGCTGGTAGCCTTGGGCCACTTCAAGTGGATCAAGGTCCTCCCTCTGAACATTTTCCACCAGGGCTATCTCGAGCATCTGGGCATCAGACCCAACTTCGATCACGTGCGCAGGGATCATCGTAAGCCCCGCCATTTGAGAGGCTCGAAAGCGCCGTTCTCCACTGATCAATTCATAGCCATCGAAGTGACGGCGCACGGTGATCGGAGTAATGACACCGTGCACAGCGATCGACTGTGCAAGCTCCTCGAGTGCCTGCTGATCAAAGTGATGCCGAGGTTGCACCGGATTGGTGGAGATCTTCGCGATCTCAATACTTGCGACACCAACAGTAGCGTCAGCGGCAACAATTGACTGCTGTGCGTTTGCGTCCGGACGGATCAATTCCCTCGGTATCAGCGCTCCGATACCCTTGCCCAGACCTAATCCCTGTTTCACGACCTATTCTCCTTGAATCAACCGACCAGAGCGCCGGCAGTTGCCGCGTTCTTCTCGAGAATCTCCGTTGCCAGAGCCAGATAATTCTGCGCTCCCATACTCGATGCATCATAGAGCAGGGCCGGCTTTCCGTGACTTGGTGCCTCTGACAGGCGCACGTTGCGCGTGATAACCGTCCGGCAGGCCTTATCCTCGAAGTGACGTCGTACCTCATCGACAACCTGATTGCTCAGGCGCAGACGTGAATCGTACATTGTGAGTAGCACTCCCTCGATCTCGAGATGTGGATTCGAGGTCCGACGAACAATAGAGATCGTATTGAGCAGCTGGCCAAGTCCTTCAAGAGCATAAAACTCACATTGAACCGGAATCAACACCGAATCGGCAGCCGTGAGTGAGTTTAGCGTAAGAAGTCCCAATGACGGAGGACAGTCGATCACGATATAGTCGTACTTCTCCTTGATGCTCGCAAGAATGCCCTTGAGCAGGTGCTCACGATTAGGGATCTCGACCAATTCGATCTCTGCACCAACAAGATTGATGTGTGAAGGAACCAAGTCGAGGAACGGCATAGCCGTCGTTACGATAACATTTTCAACCGGTAGCCGGTTGATGAGTACTTCATAAATCGTTTTATCGAGTTGCGCGGTGTCTACGCCATATCCGTGGGATGCGTTCGCCTGCGGATCGATGTCGACCAGCAACGTCCGTTGTTCGGTGGCTGCCAGCGAGGCAGCCAGATTCACGGCCGTAGTCGTCTTTCCGACTCCACCCTTCTGGTTGGCAACGGCGATGATTTTTACCATAGAATTCAAGACACCAAGAATTCTGCATGTCGCGATTTCTATATTACATCTGAGGCA
>JBJTEQ010000268.1:0-4416 GCA_046092945.1 Kapaibacterium sp. (SeqCode) | reverse complement strand
GGGCTAATATTGATCGTTTATTTTCGCGCGTTCACCATAGCGTACCCCGGGCCAAGGCCCGGGGCTAATATTCATCGTCCTTATGCCAAATATTGATCGTCTAGTTCGCTATCATCGAGAATGATGATCTCGCTGGTTGTTAATGTACTGCACCACGCTGTCGAGATGTCGATATCCAATGGTGAAGATGCCATAGCCGACCTGCCATGAAAACTCGCTGCATCCGGCAATCGTGTTGCGAATCTCACGCGTTGATAGGCTTTTCACTCGCCCAACGGCTTCCGCAACCGTGATAGTTGGTGGAATTGAAAGAGCCAAGTGCACGTGGTCCTCAACACCACCCACTGCATAGGGATGAAATCCAAGTCGTACGCACGTCTTCCAGAGAATCGACCAGACGTCTCTCTCGATAGTTGGATCGATAAGAGGTTCTCGATTCTTGGTCGTGAACACGAGATGATAGCAGAGTGTGTTATGAGAGTGTGCCGTTACCCGCTATCGAGCAATGAGCCAAGAAAACGTGACGCTCAAGACGATCAATATTAGCCCACGGCTTTAGCCGTGGGTACGCGATAACGAACGTTGAAACGAAAACAATCAACATTAGTCCCGGGCAAAGGCACTTCGTGCGACACCTGCGGTGCGACACCTGCGGTGCGACACCTCACACCCAAAACCCAAAACCCAAAACCTAAAACCCAAAACCTGCGCAGCTTCGTATTTTCCGCGACATTTTGTACCAGGAGCCATTGTATGGTCCGTCTCTTCGCCGTTCTTGTTCTCACATCTGTTATTGCCATGGCTGACCCCGGTGGCAAGACAGGATTTACCTCAAAGACCAGCTCTGGATGTGGCTCGTGCCACGGTGGTAATGCCGGAGCGGCGGTGAGTGTTTCGCTGGATGGACCGCGGACCATTAAGCCTGGTGAAAAAGTCGACTTTACGATCGTTGTGGGTCATGCATCAGCAAGGTCGGCTGGAGTGAGTATTACCGTGCGCTCTTCGGCAACAGCACCAACGGGTGCAGTCGGTACGTTGTCGATTCCGGCCAGTGGAAGTGGACTACGCGTGCGGACGCCGGGATCGGGTCAGGAGATCACGCAGGCAGCACCGAAGACGATATCTGCCGGCAAGGTCAGTTTTCCATTCTCGTGGACGGCGCCAGCTGCTGCAGGAACGTTTTATGTTCAGGCAGTTGCCAATGCTGTGAATGGTGATGGCAGCCCGAACAATCAGGATGACTGGACGTTTCTCGAGCCTGTTGAGATAAAGGTAGAGGAAACCTCGAGTGTTATCGATCTGCCGGTCTTTGCGTCGATCTATCCGAATCCGCTGGCCCCTTCCCAGACATTGCATCTTGATGCCGAGTTCATCGGGCCAACAAGCATCCGCGTGGTGAACACGCAGGGTATGGTGGTGATCGACGAGATGATGGATCTCTCTAATGGGGCGCTGCCTCGCCCCTTGGCAGAACTGCCACGTGGCGTGTACATGATCACGGCCACCAATGGCGTCACTTCACGTCGCGGATCATTCATCATCGAATAAGTACCAATGCCAATTCTGATTGTCCTCGTTCTCGCGGCCGTCAATCTCTTCTCCCAGACCGATGTTCTGAAGGATCAGCGAGAGGGGGCTGAGCATGCCGACGAGGCGCGTGCGTTTTATGAGTCGCTCCACGTTGTGCCACCGGGCTACAACTGGAAGGTTGTCAACGATGCCGTACGCGATCAGCGTTTTGAGCGACGTCAGACCATGCGCATGCAAATGGTGGACGACGTTGTTGGACGCTGGACGGAAGTGGGCAGCGTCAACCAAGCCGGACGCGTCGTAGCGGTCGAGTACGACAATGCAACCGGACGAGTATGGCTTGCCGGTGCTGGTGGTACTATCTGGTCGGGCGACACCACGGGCAAGACGTGGACGTGTCACACTGATGAACGACGTATCGAGGACCCGCAGTATCTGCGGCTTGTACGCCGTGCGGATAAATCCGAAGCGCTTGTCGTTGTGAGCCGTGCCTGCCGCGTGTGGGTGTTAGATCTTACAACAAAGAAGTGGTCTCAGGCCACGGGGCTCACCGAGATGCAGCGCTGGGGATCATTCGAGAATGCTGTATCGTGCGTGCGGGACGGACGTCTGGAGATCCACGCCGTTGGTAACGAATGGGACTATTCGCCTGCATGGAAGGCCCGCAGTGTCTGGTATCGGAGTATCGATTCGGGCAAGAGCTTTCAACGTCTGCGCTGGATCGATGGAGAAGTCCAGATCTGGTCGGATGGCGGCAAGAGTGTGTGGTTGTACCACAGCGATTCGCTCTCAAGCGTCGAGCCCTCGGGTTCACTTTCATTGATCGCCGCCAAGCCGTTTAGCTCGATCAAAAACCTTGGTCGTGTTATGCTTGCCGGTCCGTCTGCAGACTATGTGATGGCTGCCTGTCCGCGTTCGGATACGACAACCTTTATGATGAGCGTTGATGGTGGTCGCACCTGGACGAAGCAAGGGGGCGTGCAGTTCGGCCCCTTCGATGTGCAGAGCTTTGGGTACGCACATGAGAATGGTCAGTGGCTCTATGGCGGTGTGGACACCTACAAGTCCGGCGATGACGGAACACAGTGGTTTCGAGTGAACGGTTGGGGTGAATACTACGGTGACCCCGTAAACAAGCTCCATGCAGACATCCCCGCGATCATCGGCTTTCCATCGGGCGTTACCTTCGTCTGCACTGATGGTGGCATGTACATCTCGCGCACTGGCGGAAACAAAGTCCGCAACGTCTCGCTCCGCAATCTCAACATCAGCCAGTACTACGGCTCCTTCACCAGTCGCGACAACGTGCAGGTGGTGAGTGCCGGAGCGCAGGACCAGGGTTTTCAGCGCAGTCGCTTAGACAGCGGCGGCGTGCGGTCTTTTCAGCAGATGATCAGTGGCGATTATTCCAACCTCGTCTCTGGCGATGGTGGTGCATCACTGTTCTGTGTGTATCCTGGCTTTACCATGTATATCCCCAACCATGAGGATGGCTGGGAGCCCCGTGGACAGGACTTCAAGCACAAGGGTCACCTCTGGCTTCCGCCACTTACCGTGGGCTCTTCCAAGCCCGATGAGGCATGGCTTGGTGGTGGAACCAACACCGGCAAAGGGGCGTATGTGTATCGGTACACACCCGGTGCCGACAAGCTGAAGATCGATTCTCTTCCGTTTGATTTTGGTGAAGGCGCATCGGACGTGCGCATCACGGCGCTTGCCTTCGCCCCTTCCAATGATAACGTCTGTTATGTTGTCACCTCAGCAGCACGCGTTTGGCGCACAACCAACAGGGGGCTTACGTGGACCAAGCTCACACGTCCGGATAAGATCACGGGTCACTACTTCTCGGGCAACGCTCTGTGTGTTGCGCCAGTGAATCCTGCGCGCGTGCTCATTGGCGGCTCCGGGTATGATGGTCCCGGTGTGTATGCGAGTGATGATGCCGGCGCAACCTTTACGGCTTTGCCGGGCTTGCCACCGTGTCTTGTGATGTCTCTTGCCACCACCACCGATGCGCGCTACATCGCGGCCGCCACCGATGTGGGGGCGTTTGTGTATGATACAGAAACGAAGGTGTGGACCGACGTAACCGACCTTGGTGCGCCGGATCAGGTATACTGGCATGTGGACCGTGTAGAGCCCCTTGGCATCTTCCGCTTCTCCACCTATGGTAGGGGGCTGTGGGACTTCGTCATCACCGGCACCACCACCGTTGCCGAGCGTCGGGATGCTGCGGCGTCGTCGCCGATTGCATCGCGTGGGATCGTAATGAACGGTACTTCCTATCTCGAGCTCAATACGGACATCGGCCGCACGGCAACGCTTTCCTGGTACGAACTCGAAGGCCGACGTCACGCCCAGAGCACCATTGACCTAGCGTCCGGCACAACGCGCATTACACGTCCTGCAACGCACGCAAATGCCGGCCCCCTTACAGCCGTCATCACCACTGCATCCGGTCAGGTCAGCGGCTGCGTGGTCCCGTGATTTCGCATGAACATTGCTAACTTGCGGCCCCTTTTCAGGGAATCAGCGTATAGCGCAGCCCGGTAGCGCGCCACTTTGGGGTAGTGGAGGTCGTGGGTTCGAATCCCGCTACGCTGACAATGCACGTGCTTCGCGCGTGGGTGTGAGGTGTTGACGATCAATAGTAGCCCCGGGCCTTGGCACGTTGTGGGACTCCTGCGGAGGGGCACTTCGCGGGACACGGCTACGCCGTGTGGAAACGTGGGCATGACCCTACGATCGGGAATGACGAAGATGGATTCCTGCTTTCGCAGGAATGACGAAGATGGATTCCTGCTTTCGCAGGAATGACGAAGATGGATTCCTGCTTTCGCAGGAATGACGAAGATGGATCCCTGCTTTCGCAGGAATGACGAAGAT
>JBJTEQ010000267.1:0-7292 GCA_046092945.1 Kapaibacterium sp. (SeqCode) | reverse complement strand
TTATTGACCTTTATCGTTCGTCAGGCAAGAACAGCAAGGCAGTTGCCCTAGCAGAGAGAGCTTTGTCGACCGGCACCTCGAATCAGGCGATCGTTGACGCGTATCGTCAGCTTCTTGCTGACGGCGGAAAGGACAGCACGGAAGTTGCCGCCGAAGAAGCCAAGCTCCGTTCAACTGGTCGACGTGCAATGGCCAAGCGTATGCAAGGGGAGTTTCTCAATATTCCCGCCATTGATGGCACATTCACCCGCCTGGATGGAACGCCGGTAAAGATCTCCGACTGGAAGGGCAAGGTGGTGATCATCGACTACTGGGCTACGTGGTGTGGTCCGTGCCGACAGTCATTTCCGTCGCTGCAGAAGCTCTATGAACGCTATCGCAACAATCCGAACGTTGTTATCGCCGTGGTCAATGTCTGGGAGCGGTCGGAAGATCGTGTGCAGACCGTGAAGGACTTCGTGTCCAAGAACACAAGTCTGACGTTTCCGATGTACCTCGATAAGACGGACGCGGTGGTTGGCAACTACGGCGTAACGGGTATTCCTACCAAGTTTTACCTTGGCAAAGACGGGCGGGTCCAGTTCAAAGAAGTAGGCCTTCATCCAGAAGAGCAGTTCCTTGAGGAAGCCACAATGCGCGTTGAGGCGCTTCTCAATCAATAGCCCCTTTGCTTAGGGGATAGCTCAGACGAGGACTAAACGATCAGACAACCGGAGCTGCCCGTCCACGGTTGCACGTTGTAGCGCGCCCCCATCAACGCGCCGCGACCGGTGCGCGCAAGCGTCATAACGGGAATCGGCGAAACTGATGTTTCAGGCCAGACAAGCATGATGCGGATCTCGACGAAGTTGTTCCCCTCGGGCGTTGGCACGCAGGGGGCGTAGTGGACCTTTTCCTGAAGGATCCATCCAGAGCGTTCATCCTGTGGTACTGCCTCGACGTCCGATCGTGTCGGGTTTACGTTGACCCCCTTGCCGGCAAAGGCATACAGAGGTTTCAGCACAGATGTTGCGATGATCTCATCTAGGCGGGAGTCAGCGAGCGCGTCCAACTGCGAGAGAAGCAGCGACGTTGGAACAGCCTCATGACGTAGATGCGGCAGAAGGAACTTACTGATCCGGAAATACCAATTGGGGTGTCCGGCCCACGCAACGTCAAGATCGTAATTCCATGAAAAGCCAAGCTCGACGCCCATCTCATCAAGTTCATCGATGATGGCACGGTTGAATATCCGACGAAGCGGGCGAAGGAGTCCAGCCTCGTCACGGAACATCACCGAACGTCCCTGCGTCGAGATGTCGCGGATATTGACCGTCTGTAGTCCGATGAGCTCCTTCATAGCGAGGAAATCCGGACGGGTCTTCTGCGACTCAGGATCGATCTCCACCAGGGCTACTTCCGACGGATCGCAATTGCCGAAGATCGCCGTTGCAAGAAGTGACCGGTACGCCCCTTCATCAAGCCCGGAGAGAAATGGCGTACCACCGAGATTGTACGCCTTCATGAACTCGGACATCAGCATCCATTGGTATCCGAAGAGCGATGGAAATCCCTGGAGTTCGATCAACTTTGGTACGTACCGTCCGTTAGAATCCACGGTCACCGCAAAATCGACCACGCTAAACAGGGGGCGATCGTTCTCTCTCGCCACCGTGTATCGAGGCTGCAGCGTTGCCTGCGAGCGGAGAATATTCTCCGGCAAAACACTTTCCATGATGATCTGCTGCGCTGCCTGTTGCATTTCTTCGGCAAACACCGACGAGATGATAATGGGCATCTCGCAGATTCGAAACTCGATCGGGATTCCCAGCTGCCGTTCCAGTGACGACACCAGTGCCGAATGACTTTGAGCAGTTACTCTGCTGTTGAACTCCGATTGGAGGTCAGGTCTCATCGCTCGTAGCGGCGAACGCCGCAAACAATTGTTGCTACGACGCAGTCGGACGTTGATACGACCTTGGTTTCATCGAGCAGATCAACATCGGTAATGGTGAAATCCGCGTCGAATCCCACCTTGAGAAGTCCACGGCGATACTCCATGCCGGATGTGGCATGTGCATCGATCGTAAAGGCACTGAGCGCTTCTTCGCGGGTGATGCACTCATGAGCATTCCACGAAGAGTCGTGACCACGAGGTTGCCGACGGATGAACGCATCCATGCCGGCAAACGGATCGGGAGATTCGATCGGGAAGTCCGAGCCTGCCCCAAGATGCACTCCGGCGTCGATCAGTGAGCGCCAGCGATAGGACCAGTGGCATCGCTCTTCGTCCAGGC
The DNA here is from genome assembly GCA_046092945.1 of Kapaibacterium sp. (SeqCode). Classification (GTDB taxonomy): domain Bacteria; phylum Bacteroidota; class Ignavibacteria; order Kapaibacteriales; family Kapaibacteriaceae; genus UBA10438. The sequence continues at coordinate 5,016 of JBJTEQ010000267.1, read as the reverse complement.
GCTGCTCTGCCATTGTTGCGTCGCTGATGCAATGCGTTGGTTGCACGCAGGCAACAATGTTGAACTCGGCCATCCGCCTGACGTCGTCCGGATGAACATGCTGAGCATGCTCAATGCGGAAGATCACATCATCAGCATTGCCTCGCCCCCTGACTGCAGCATAGGCATCGATAACGTTGCGCACAGCGGCATCACCTATGGCGTGGATCGCAATTGCCGGCCAGCCAGCATTGACGGCTTCGTCGATGTGCTCAGTCATTTCCTCAACGCTCAGGAGCTCGCGTCCACAAGTCGAGGCATCGTCAGCATAGGGTGATCGCAGCAGCGCGCTGCGCGAGCCAAGAGCACCATCAGCAAACATCTTGATGCCACACATGCGAAGGAGCTCACCGCCCGAGGGAAGCTGTCCATGCTCCTGCCACTGGCGATGCTGAGCAGCCACAAACGACTGCACGCGAATCGGAAGGCGTCCGCTTTCGGCCATCGTCCGCATCACCTCCAGCCACTCGGACGCGACGTTCATATCGTGCACTTCCGTGATCCCATGGCGCACGCATTCGGCGCTCGCGCGCTCGATCATACGTCGAAGGGTCTCCTCGGAAGGGGCTGGCAGAACACCGAAGACCGGCTCAAGATCCTCGTCGATGAGCAGCGCCGTCGATGAAACGATGCCGGCCTGACGCAATGCAGCAGTGTTGACCAATGCCGAATGCGTATCGATGCGCGAGGCATAGAGAGGCACGTCGCCTGTTATGGCATCGAGTTCTTCCAGAGAGGGAAGGTGCTGATCACTCCAGAGAGTTTCGTTCCAACCTACAGCTCGAATCCAACCATCCAGCGATTCTGCACTGCTAAGACGAGAGAGAAGGGCTTCGCGACTCAGCGCGTCATGCAGCGAAACCATAGACAGGTGCTCGCCGAGGCCAACCAGGTGAACATGGTTGTCAACGATTCCCGGATAGATGTGACAGCCAGGATAGGTAAACGTATCCGTCTCAGAACGAATGATCGTACCGGTTAAGCAGGGAAGAATGGCACGGATCCGGCCACGCTCGACGTGGATTTCCGCGAACATGGCTTACGAGCGCAGGCGGATCGTGTCGATGGAATCCAGATAGTCCTTCTTTTTCAGGAGCTGCTCTTCGGACTCAACATTGTTCGGATCTGGCAGACAGCAGTCCACTGGGCACACGGCCGCGCACTGAGGTTCATCGTGGAACCCTTTGCACTCCGTGCATTTGTCAGGCACAATAAAGTAAAACTCGCCTGAGAAGAAGTTTCCTCCGAATCCCCCCGGAGAAGTGCTGTCCTGATGCTTCGCACCGGCAAGCTCCCATTCGGCACCTGCCTCATAGATAGCGGTATTGGGGCACTCCGGTTCGCAGGCGCCGCAATTGATGCAGTCGCTGGTGATATAGATCGCCATGATTGGTATCGGTTGAAATGGACAATGCTGCGATGCAAAACTACGCAACGGAACCTTTCTTGGCCGTTGCGTGTCTACGAGGTTCGTAACGCAACAATCCGCGTCAAAGTTCGTCCTCTGCACCCCTCGTGAAAATCCCTATCCTCTTCTTCCTTGCGCTCGTCGCATCTGCCTCACTCTCTGCCGGTGTGCCTGGTTCGTCCAACGATCCCGTCGACAAGACTACCGGAGTCGTATCCGGCTTTGTCGAAGATGCCATCAGCAAGGAGCCCCTTATCGGAGCTACGCTTACGATCAAGGGGCTCAATCTCGGAACGTACACCAATAAATCCGGGTACTTCTCCCTCTCCAATATTCCTCCTGGCGACTACCAGCTCGTTGCGACCTACGTTGGCTACCAACGGAAAGAGACCCCGATTGCGATCGTTGCAGGTGGAGCAGTAAAGCTCCGCATTGCGCTGTCATCGGACACATCAAAGGCACGGGAGATCACTGTTACTGCCGAGCGTGAAGAGGACAAACGTCAGATCTCGATCTCCCGCGTCAATATCCCGATCGAGCAACTTAGTCAGCTGCGTATTGGTGGAGAGGCCGACGTCTTTCGTGCATTGCAGATGCTGCCGGGAGTTCTCACGTCATCGCAGATCTCATCGGGTCTGTTCATTCGAGGCGGTTCGCCGGACCAGAATCTCGTGCTGCTCGATGGCATGACGGTGTACAACCCGACGCACCTTTTCGGATTTATCTCGGCGTTCAATAACGATGCCATAAAAGATGTTGATCTCATCAAAGGGGGCTTCCCAGCCGAGTTTGGCGGACGCATGTCGGCGGTGCTGAACATCACGCAGAAGGATGGCAACAGGGATCACGTCGAAGGCCTGGTAGGACTTGGGTTAATCTCGTCGCGTGGATCCGTTCAGGGTCCGCTTGGCAATGGATCTTTTTTTCTAGGCGGCCGTCGTACATATCTCGACCTCGTGCTCGGCGTGATACCGGAGGATCCGGAAACACCGTTCCCGACGTTTAATTTTTATGACCTCAACGCCAAGATCACGCAAAACCTTGGCGAGGACGACAAGGTTTCGCTCAGTGGTTTTATGACTCGGGACAATCTTGGATTCTCCCAGCCCGGTCTCGACTTTGGCGTGCGTATCGGCAACCGCGCAACATCGGCCCGCTGGTCTCACATTTTTGACCCAACGGTATTCACGGTAGTCACGGCTAGTGCGAGCCGATACGACAACAGCTTTGACGGCAAGAACTCCGGCATTGCCTTCGGGGTCAACAACAGCATCATCGACTACACAGCCAAGGCAGAGCTTGAATGGTTTGCTGCCGAAACGTTCAGTGTAAAGAGCGGCTACGAGGCGAACATCTACAACTTCAGCTACGTGCAGCTCTTCGAACAGTCGGCGCAGAACAATACCGTCATCCGCGATACCACGGCGCTGGAGATCTGGGATAACACACAGGCGCTGTATGCCCAGACAACGTGGAATGTAACCGATGCAATGACCCTGCAAGGGGGTCTGCGCGCCAGCTTCTGGACATCAAGCGAGCAATGGCTTGTAGATCCGCGCCTTGCCGTTCGCTATCAGATCAATGAGGACATCTCGGTGAAGGCAGCGTGGGGCATTTATCATCAATACCTGCGTCTGGCCTCAGCTCCCGACTTTTCATTCTTCGATACGTGGCTTCCGTCGGACCAGTCTGTGCCACCGGGCAGAGCTGATCATTACGTTCTTTCCATGGAATCTCGACCATACAATGGGTACGACGTTAACATTGATGTTTACTACAAGAATCTGGCGAACATCAATGAGCTTCAGCAGGGGAATCGCGGACGTCAGGTCCAGGTATCAGACATCTTCTACGTTGGCAACGGATACAGCTACGGAGCGGAGTTTTTTCTCCAGAAAAAGACCGGAAGGCTCACGGGCTGGATTGGATATGCGCTCGGTTTTGTGTACTCGAAATTCGACAGCGTTAATCTTGGCAACTGGTTCCGTCCAAAATTCGACCGACGTCACGACCTGAAGATCACGGCGCTGTATCGCATCAACGATCGTTGGGAGATCGGCTCCTCATTCATGTTTCAGTCGGGTCAGTCCTACACCGGCGCAACATCCACGCTGGCCGGACGCATGCCCGGCTGGGAAGGGGGCGTTGTCATGGTCAATCCTTCACAGCGTTGGGGACTGCGCCTGCCGAACTCGCATCAGCTGAATCTCAATGTCAATTACAACACGACGCTCTTTGGCTTGCCGTGCCGGCTCTTCCTCGACATCTACAATGTGTATTCCCGACGCGATATCTGGTTCCGTTCGTTCCTTACGACAGAGGGAATTCCAACCGTGCGTGACGTCCGTCTTTTGCCGATTCTTCCAACCATTTCGATGGAGCTGAAGTTCTGATGAGCAGGCAACGCACTATTCTCGTTTCGGTGTTTGCTCTTGTGGCACTCTTCACTGTCGGCTGCGAAGACCCGGTGCCAACGGACTACAAAGAAGAGATCATGCTGGAAGGCCTTCTCCTTGTTGGGGAGCCCCTCCAAGATGTTCGTGTTCTGAAGACTCTTCCCGTAACGGACACGTTCTCGTTTGAACGGGCCGCTCTTTCGGATGCCAAGATCACGGTCACGGCCGACGGTTTGAACATTCCGATGGAGTTTGTTCCCGACTCACGGGGCGGTACGTATCGCGCCGTTGATACGAGCTATCGCGTGCGAGCGTCCACGATCTATGCCGTTTCGGTACTGGCAAATGGTGCAACGCTGACCGCCTCGACGCGAACACCGGCGACGTTTGCATGGACAACACCACCGAAGACGTGGATCCGGTTCCCGAACCCCGACTCACTTCTTACAGCTGTGAACGATTCTCTCCTGGTAACCTGGAGTCCCGTCCCCGAAACAGAGCTCTATATCATCGGCCTGACGTGCCTGGATACGCTCGGCTATGGTCAGTATCTCGATCCTCCCACTACCGATACAAATCTGCGAACTGTTCGACCCAAGCCCGACTTCTTTGACCGCTCGGGCACGTTGATCGCCAATGAGCGTACGACTCTTGGCGCAACACCGTTTACGACGTCACAGACTGTGTGGGGCGTGTTCCGCTGGTACGGTCAGCACGAACTCCGCGTCTACGCTCCCGATGGAGCTTTCCTCGAGTGGTTCTACCTTGTTGGAGGGGGCAGGCGCAGTTCCTACGATTACCGACTCGGCAACATCAAGGGCGGTCTTGGAGTATGGGGCTCGGCATCGCTGATCAAGCAGCGAAGCTTTCTCCTGAAGAACAACGGTTGATCGTCGCGTTTCAGACCGTCACACGTTCGAGCAAGGTCTGAACGATAGAGCGCAGGGCAAGCCCCTTCCCAGATCCGCACTGTTCAATGATGACGTTCTCGCACTGCGCCAAATGGTCAGCGGTGGCACCCACATTAAATGCTCCTCTGACGTGTGAATAGAGCTGAGCCGGTTTGTCGAGCGCAGCAAGCATGCACACGATGCATAGCTCCCGTTCAAGCACTGGTAATCCCTTACGGCTGAGCGTCTTTCCATACCCCTCGATGATCATCCACGATTGCAT
>JBJTEQ010000266.1:0-11684 GCA_046092945.1 Kapaibacterium sp. (SeqCode) | reverse complement strand
GATACGGTGCAGGATGGACGGGATTATCCGCCTGTGCCATTGCTCTGCTGACTCAGATACTCAGGGAACCAACAGCCGCTCACTCTCACGGTAATCAAATAGAACACTACGTCCGGAAAGTTGTCAGCCCTGGTAACCAAGTCAACCACTGCGCTGACAATTATCCTGACTAGCGACCTCGATGTTCACCGTGTAACGGCACTCCGGGAAACCCGAACACCCCCAGAACGGACCTCTGGCAGAATTGCGATAGTACATCCGCTGACCGCATATCCCACACGTGGGTGCATCTGGAGCTTGCTGTGCTTGCGCCCGCCGTTCTTTCCGCATTGACGTCAGGCGCTCCTGAAAGCCGCCCGTTTCCTCAAATGCCTGCATCTGAGCATTGATCAGGCGCGTTAGCATGTTCAACGCACGCCCGATGATGATCAGCATAGCATTTGCCACGATGATCGGATCATTTGAATCGAGCCATCGGGCATACTTCGTGCGCTGAAGTTTGGCATGCTTTGCCGACTCGTTGACAACATCTCTGAAAAACACCGCTTCATCAAGTGAGATAGCATTGATGGCTATCGCCTCTTCCGAGGTCATCGACCATGGAAGCTCGCCTCGATCGAGAATGAAGATCTCGTAATCACCACGAAGCTCACTCAGGCTCGCTCGCGCCACGTCAGTGAGCTTCATTTCTGTATCCTTTGACGTTGAGGATCGCTCCGAACCTTCTATGATGTTCTGGCGTCCACTACGCGCAGCCTGCGTCATCTGGTCGTACTGTCGGCCCTTCGGGTCATAGAACAGCCTGCCTGATTCACGATAATCGTGTGTAAGGAATCGTCGACAGAACTTCAAGGTCTCAAGCTGAATGATCGTTGCCAGAGTAAAGGAGTGAAGGCGGCGGAAGCCGCCATGTTTGTCTCGGTTCTCGCTCATTAGTGCTCCCCGTAATGATTGTTTGTGGTTTTCCACTAGGAGCATTTCAACACAAAGAACGTGACTTTCGAGGGGGCGAATCCTGCGCAGTTCGCGCAGCACAGCGGGTAATGCGCCTAATAACCCGGTCAGCCCCGTCAACCTGGTCAACCAGCACGCCTTGCCGGTTGACCTGGTTGACAAAGTTGACCCCAAAACTCTTGAATGACCGAAGGGGGCGTATTCACGAGCAATTTGCGCGCAGTTGGAACACTGTGCCAAGGAGTTTGTCAGCGCAGTCAATCTCGTCAACCAGTACGCCTTGCCGGTTGACCCTGTTGACAAGGTTGCCACCTGTTTCTTGATGACCGCTGGGAGCGAATCCTGCGCAGTTCGCGCAGCACAGCGGGTAATGCGCCTAACAGCCCCATCAACCCTGTCAGCTACTGCCTGCCCCTTACAACGAAAAAGTCCCATCACGCAAACCGCGACAGGACGTTCCCTACCTCTGTAACTACGTAACTCCGTAACTACTCTTGGCAGTCCCGAGTGGATTCGAACCACCGACTTTCAGCTTCGGAGGCTGACGTTCTATCCAGCTGAACTACGGGACCGTGAGCGGCAAAGATACATTTTCTGGGCTGAAGAACGCCCGAGGGGCATTGCTAGCGCGATTGTTCGTTGCTTCATCTATGGCAGAAGCGGATGCACCACCCGACGCCAGAGAGGTGGCAGAAGCGACAGCAGAATCATGGCCGGGTAGCCTTGCGGAAGCTGAGGACTCTCGTGATGCACACGCAGTGATTGGTAGCGACGCTGTGGTGCAATGTGATGATCTGCATGACGTTGGAGCTTGAACAGAAAAGCATTCGACACGGCATGCCGAGCTTCCCATGCGTGCTGAGGTCCAAACTTCTCTACGACTCCGGGCTTGATCTCTTTGCGGACAAGACCGTAATGCTCCACGTAATTGACTGCCTCGAGAAGCAGAAAGGCAACAACGCCCTGTGCGATGAACAGCCATGCAACGGTGCTGCCATAAACGGCACTCACGCCCCATGCCAATAGCGGCGTAATGGCAGACCACAGCCACATGCGGTTGCGCACGCCGTAGGCATACCTGCCCTGATTTCGGAGCCGCTGTGCCTCCATCTGCCATACGTGAAGCCAGCTCTGCACAATGCAGCGGATCATAAACACATAGACAGACTCTCCCTTGCGAGCCGTTGCCGGATCGTGCTTCTGCCCAACATTGCGATGATGTCCGGCAACATGCTCGAGAGCAAAGTGCAGATATCCGACCTGTGCCAGAAGCATATAGCCAATGTTTCGCTCCCATCGAACATTGCGATGGCACAGCTCATGGGCGATCGTGATGCCAAGTCCACCGGTTACGGCTCCCACACTGATAACGCTCAGAGCGGTCTGCCAGAATGTCCACTCTGCATTGCTCCAGAGCTCGCACACGCGCCAGAGAAGTAGCGTCTGGGCCACTGCGTGGAGGTAGAGGACAATTCGATACGCAACATGATCATCCAGTTCCATCACCTGCTGAGGCGACGGTGATCCGTTGTCACGTCCCGCTGCTGCGTCCATTAACGGCAGGCCAACAAACGCCATGACGGCACCCAGGCACGTCCACGCGTAGCCAAGCTCCAGACCGCACCACGCCACAAGGGGAAGTGATAACGAAAGGTAGAAGGGCGCGGGGCCCATGACTGCGGAGGAGACCATGCTCAAAGCTAAAACATGGGATGATTCTTCAAAGCCCCTGTGGAGAAGTCAGCACCACATCGTCTCCATCAAAGGCAAGGGGCGAGCTGGCGCTCCCCTCAACAAGCACACGCAGGATTTCTGGATTTACGCGATATCCGGCGGCATTGAGACGCTCACAGCATTCAGAGCTAGAAATCCGCTGCAATTGCTGCTCACGAAGCATTTCCACAAGGGCCCGTTTGGCCTGAACAATCTGAAACGAGTTCATCGCCACGAATCTACGGTCGGTATCTTTGCGCCATGCGAAGTGTCTTCCCTATCATCCTGTTTTTTACCGCCATGTCCGCCCTGGCGCAGGTGCGCCAGCCGGCAACTGCTCGCCCCCTCGCAGGCGTCATCAATGGCGACACGGTCTGGCTGGACGAGTATTCCCGCGAGATCGGACGTCGCACCGAGTATGCCCAGCTCAAAGGCACCGTAGACCCGCCGGAGATCATGCAGGCTGCCTGGGACGACATCGTCCGACGCCGGCTACTGCTGCGGGCCTCGGTCGCCGAAGGCGTGGTGGTCTCCGTGGCCGATGTCGACAGCGTTCTGCTGACAGCAACACCCGACTACATTCGTCGAGGTGTGGTTGATGAAAAGGGGCGATTCGATGCCGCGCTACTGCGGGCAATGGTCCTGAGGCCCGACTCGATCGTGAGAGCAAATACTCCCGGCATGAAGGCCTCAGACCAGGACCAAGAGATCAAGCAGCTCAAGGGTACGGTTGCCCAGTGGAGAGAGTTCATCGGATTTGCTGAGACCGAACGACGCCTTCAGGCAAAGGTGACAGGCGGCGTTGTGCTCGACACGACAGATCTGCGTGAGCGGTTTCGCCTTGCCGCATCAACGGCAACGGCAGATGTAATTCTTGTTCCCTGCGCCAAGGATATCCCACGTCCGAACGTGTCGGAACTCCAGGCGTACTATAAAGCCAACTCCGCTGCATATACGACGTCCGAGCCGATGCGACGTCTGGCCATCCTCTCGTGGCCAATGTCCGCCGCACCGATCGACTCGTCGCTGGTGTTGGCCAACATCTCACGGTTTATCGGACTGGTCAACGGTGCAAAGTCGGCACGCGTGCGCGACTCAATCTGGAAGAGCGTTGCTGAGACAACATCGTATGGAAGCTTCCGGCTCTCTGCCGATTCGTTAGAGCAGGCAGCCTTCTATGCTCGCGTCCGCGGTAAGAAGGTTGGTACAGCTATCGGCCCCATCATGCATCCATCGGGCGTTCACATCCTGCTAGTTGATTCAGTGGTGCCGGTCAAAGGATCAAAGTCACCCATCGTGCGTGTTCGCTATATCATCTCGCCGATCGACCCGTCAAAGCAGACGGTTGATAGCATCCTCGGCGTTGTCAGCGAAGCAGTGCGCCTCTATGAAGAAGGACTCGAGCTGGGCGCTGTGGCCGGCCGGTTCGGTCGCACGATTGCGCTCTCTCCATGGTTCACCGAACATCAACGTGTTTATGGTTCGTACCGTTTGCCTCAGCTTGCGTTTCGCACGCAGGTTGCTGCGGCATGCGACCCGATCGACACGCCCGAAAAGGGCGTCGTGATGGCCGTCGTCGTGGACAGCGTGCCTGCAGGCCCCCTTCCCTTCGAAGCAGCCATCTACAAGATGTCCGATGCCATCGTCAAGCAGCGTGCCTGCGATGCCCGCCGCGAGCTGGCAAAGACAGTGAAGGGGCTTTCCAGTAGGCTCGATGACGGGACACTCTTCATTGCGGAACGCCCCAAGGAGGCACAAGTTGCCAGGGGGCTTTCCGTAACCGGCGATGGATACTTTGGCGATAACATGTACGACCTGACGGCTGCGCGCGAGGTCATCTCGAAGCCCCTTCCCGGATTGTACGGACCATTCCTTGGCGACAACGGATGGTACACTGTGAACATCACGGGCATGAACGCTGCCAACCCCGAGGAGTATCCGATGTGGCTGGAACTGCGCAAGGCGGACCTCGAAGAAGAACAGCGTCTGGCCGCTTGGGACCGGTACCTCGGCGAGCTTCGGAAGAAGGCAACAATTGATGATCAGCGCTGGCTGTATTTCCGGTATTGATGTGATACCTTCACTGCTGATCATCGACCTCGGAGGAGTGCTCTTCGACATTGACTTCGAAAAGACCCGCACTGCCATGATGCAGCTCGAGGGGTACAACGGCGCGCCTATCAGCTTTGGCGTCGAGCAGCAGGATGATGTCTTTGTTGCCTACGACAGAGGCGATATCTCGACAGCAGAGTTTCGCTTGGCACTGCGCGGTCGCTACGGATTTTCCTGCTCCGATATGGACATTGATCGCGCCTGGTGTGCCATTCTTGAAAGGGGGCTTTTCCCCTTCGCCCAGGACGAGGTGCGTCGACTGAAGGCCACATATGCCGCTGCTCCCGGAAGCACAACGGTTATCCTGTCGAACATCTCCGAGCTGCATTATCTCGACTGCGAAGAGCGCTGCAGGCCGGTGTTTGAAATGGTCGACCGCGTGTATCTGTCGTATGCGATCCGACGTCGCAAGCCGGATCCGGTAGCGTTTCTACACGTGATCGAGGCGGAAGGATTCGCCCCTTCACAGGCGATCCTGGTCGATGACTCCCGTGCAAACTGTGATTCCGCAGCCACGCTGGGACTGCGCATTGAGCATCTGATACGGTAGTGCCCCACGAAGCTGGCCAACGGACTGCGGAATCTCTCTAGCGCTCTTCTGAGCTGCCCTACTGACTGGCTGACCGGTAATAAATAACTCGGGGCCAGCTGCGTGTACCACCAGCACAATCGGCCCCGAGGTAACACCGAAGAATAGGACAACTACTCATCCAAAAGCATCGCTGCTCTCGGGCGCAAGTTTGTCATAGTTGGCTACGGCATCAATACCCCAAAATGGGTAGAGGTCAGCGCTGCGTGCGCTCAGACTCCTAAAAAAACTCTCATTCCGGCAAAGGGGCTCCGTGCGTCTCTCGTGCCCACATTAGAACGACGAGTCCAACGCCATAGGCCACCGCAAAGATGGAGATGGCGTTCTCGTACCCACCAAGTGTTGGAACGAGGAAACCGACGAAGAAGACGGTGATGGCGGTGACGAACCGACCAGCGTTCATCGAAACACCGGTTGCCGATCCGCGCAGACGTGTCGGAAAGAGCTCAGGGATATACGTACTCAAAACACCCTGATTGATACCGATGAAGGTGCTGAGCATGAAGGTGCAGGCAAAGAGCACTGCGCCGGGCTGCTGTCCCGACTGAAAGATCAGCACCGTCATGCCGATGCATCCCAGATAGGCAAAGGCCGAGGCAACTCGACGTCCAAACCTCTCGGAGAGTACGCCGCTGACAAGTCCACCGGCAACGCTACCGCCGCCGAGCATGATGTTCGTAAGCGCCCGATTCTGCTGCGCCGTAGCGGCGTCGCTCATATGATGCACCCACGTAGGCATCCACGCAAAGACGGCCCACAGACCAACAAGCATTGACCCAAAGAGCGTGACACCAACAAGCAGGTCCTTTCGGTGCGCTGCAGAAAGAAGCTCTGCAACAGATGACGTGCGATGTTGATCAGCCCGGGCCTGCCACATATCCGACTCACGAACGATGAGCAGAATCAGCAGTGGCAGCACAAGCAGAGTAGTCGTTAGACTAAATGCGGTGTGCCAATCGGCCTGAGATGATGCGACCATGCCGGCAGCGATAAAGCCTACCGGGAAGGCGTTGATCAGGATGCCCACGAGAACAGCCCGACGTCCGGAATGGAATGCCTCGCTCACCAGCACCGTCGAAAGCGCCAGAACACTGCCGGCGCCGAAGCCCGTAGCAAAGCGAACGGCTACCAGAGCGGTGAAGTCACTGATAAGCCCCGTGACCGACATTCCCACACTGCTGAGCAGCACGCACAGGAACAGCGCCATGCGACGTCCGATGCGGTCGGCAAGGGCTCCGAGGACAAAGGCACCCACGGCCCAGCCGACGAGAAAGGCTCCTCCGCAGGCCGACCCAAACGTCGGGATAAACTCATTTACTGGTACGGATCCGGCAAAGTCCTTTGCGATCGACGGCAGGTACACGCTGAACAGCGTCGCGGCGATGCCGGAGCTGGCCGTACAGACCCATGCGATGAGGTATAACCAGTGGCGATGCTGCATTTGCGAATATAGCCGCTCGCTATATTCGCGCTCCCGATGTGGTCACCGGCTTTGGCCGGTGCGTTGAGGGAAGCACGTGAAATTCGTGCACGGTTGCGCCGCCGTAACGGAGGACAACCCGGTCTGGTCCGCAAAGGACAGCCACTGAGTGCCTGGGGATGCCAGGTCTTGGGAAGGCGGCCGGGAAGGATGAATCCGAAGTCGGAATATCTGCCACATCGTTTTTCGTCAAACGAGGTATCATCCTCGCCGCTGCGCATCACAGCGGTCAAGCTGAAAGGGGCACGCCATGCGTGTTCTTACGTGTTTTTGTGCGCTCATCTGCGCATCACTCTTCGCGGTTGCGCAGCAGCGCCTCGCAACACCGCATCGGCCGGTGAGCATTGTTCAAGTGGGCTCGAACGTGCACATCCTGTGTGCGCGGACGGATCTGAACTTCAATGAGCATATGGATTATGGCGACACATCGGCAGCCTGGCTCATCGTAGATGCTACCACGCGACAGGTGATCCGCCAGACGGAGTTTGGTTGGGCTGTTATGACGGTGCAGCGCTTTGGCAATGTGCCTCAGCTGTCGGCGTTTGATATCGGATTCAACGAATGGGTCTTTCGGTTCTCGACCGCCACGCAGGCAAACGTCGACATCGTCTATACCGGAAACTATTCATCCGTCTCGTCATCGGCCGACGGAGGCACCGTCTGGGTTGCGCAGCGTCCGAACTTCACCGATCCGGGCACGATGGTCGAGGTCGACGTCAAGAGCCGCACGCAGTTTACGTTCCCGACGGGTGTGAATCCGCAGGCCCCCTTGCCATATTCGACATCAGCAGGCAATGGCCTTGCCGCCATCTGCGAGGGTACCTTTGGTGGCGGCAACGGCACACTGGAGCTCTGGACCGATCTCAAGGGGACGCGCAAGCGCACGGTGATCACCGTGGGTGACACGCCGAATCACCTGCTGATCCACGGCGGGCGCGCCTACGTCACGCTCAACGGTTCGCATACGGTAGTTGTCGTTGACCTTGCTACGCAGAAGGCCGTCGATACGCTCTTTGTGGGCACATCGGGCTACGATGGACCGCGCGAGTGTGCCATCGACACGGCATCGGACGGAAGTCCGACACGTCTGTATGTCACAACCTTTAGCAGCGACGTGCGCGTGTTCGACCTTGCCACGGGTCAGCGCACTGCAACGCTTGCCGTGGGTGCAAAGCCCGAGGGTCTGGCTATTGTCGGACGCGAGCTCTGGGTAACTCGCACCTTCGTTGAAGGGGGCTACGATGCCACGAGTGGTCTTGTCGTCTTCGATCTCAACGCATTGACCTCCGTCCGCGAAAACAGCGAGTCAATAGCCCCCTCGGCCTACCTCGCCATAGGCGGCTTGCTGCGGCTGCCGTTCGAGCTTGACAAGGATGCAACACTCACGGATGTGGCAGGTAAGACGACACTGGTTTCTGCCGTAGTTTCCGACGTGCAAACTCTGGATTGTCGTCACCTAACCAGCGGAGTGTACGCCCTGTGCAGCGGTCAGCACTCCGTTACCGTCATTCGATGAAACACCTTCTGCGTTTGCTAGCATGCCTTGTAGCAATCCTCGGTGGATTGATTTGTTTGCCTGCACAGCAGCGAATCTCAACTCCGAGAAATCCGGTCAACATCATTCAGGTTGGCACCGAGGTGTTTATCCTCTGTAATCGAACAGATGTCAATGGAGATAGATGGGAGGATTTTCCCATAGATTCTCCTGGGTGGACGTACGTAGTAGATGCAAAATCACATATGCTGCTCCGCAGTCGACAGCATGGTTGGAGCGAATCACAACTATCGCGTGTTGGAATCTCTCCGCTGCGAAAGACGATTGATGTCGCATTCGCGAACCGAGTTGTCTACCGCATTTACATGCAGCAAATGTTCAACGGACCAACCATTTTTGAAGGCCCGTGCTCATCGGTTTCAACGACTCCCGACGGCAAAACAGTCTGGGTTGCTCAGCGTCCTAATGATGCCGACCCCGGAACGATTATTGAGATCGATGCCGACACCGGGAGACGACGGTCGTTCGCGTCCGGCATCAACACGCAAGCCCCGTTACCGTTCACGACAACCACAGGCGAGGGTCTTGCGGCGATTTGCGAAGGAACATACGGACGTGCTGATGGATCTCTCGAGATCTGGACAAATCTGCAGGGTACTCCGAAGCGCAAGACGCTCTACGTAGGCGATACACCAAACCACCTACTGATCCATAGAGGACGTGCCTACGTAACAGTCAACCTGTCGCATCGAGTCCTTGTGATAGATCTTGCGACGCAAAAACCTGTAGACACGCTGTATGTGGGCACCTCGGGCTACGATGGCCCGCGCGAGTGCATCATCGACACTGCATCCCCCGATGGCAAGGAGCGCTTGTACGTGACGACACACACTGGTGACGTCCGCATCTTCGATCTTTCTACGGGTGAGCGCATTGGCTCACTTGACGTCGATGCAAAATCTGAGGGGCTGGCAATCATCGGACGCGAGCTCTGGGTAACCCGCACCTTCGTCAAAGGGAGCTATGAGGTCACCAGTGATATCGCAGTGTTTAATCTCGACGGTCCGTCGTCAGTACAAACTGATGTTCACCGCACGTCCCCTGCTGCGATACTGGCTCTCGGCGACATGATCCACATTCCGTTTGTCATGGAAGATGACGCAACACTCACGGATGTGGCAGGCAAGACGACACCGGTTTCTGCCGTAGTTTCCGACGCGCAAACCCTTGATTGTCGTCACCTTCCAAGCGGAGTGTACGCCCTGCGCAGCGGACAGCACTCCGTTACGATTATTCGATGAAACACCTTCTGCTCTGCCTTGCCCTTGTCGGCCTGCCGATCATCGGCTCTTCACAGACCGTTACCACACCCTCCACACAGCAGCTCGACATCGACCTGCGTGCTATGCGCGCTCGGTGCATCGGCCCCTACCGGGGCGGACGTTCCCTGGCGGTGGCAGGCCATGCAGACCTGCCGAAGACGTATTACTTCGGCGCAACAGGGGGCGGAGTGTGGAAGACGGAAGACGGCGGAGAGACATGGCGGAGCATCACCGATACCACCTTCACCTCCAGCAGCGTTGGAGCGATCACCATAGCCCCCTCCGATCCGAATGTTGTCTATGTGGGCATGGGCGAAACAGACATCCGCGGCAACATCTCTCCGGGTGATGGAATGTACCGGACCACTGATGGCGGCATGACGTGGAAGCACATCGGCCTGCGCAACGCGCAGATGATCGCCGATATCGTGGTGCATCCGGACAACGCAGACGTTGTGATGGTATCGTCGATGGGCAATGTGTTTACCTCGAGCGCGAGAACCAGCGGAGTCTTCAAATCCACCGACGGCGGCACCACGTGGAAGCAAGTACTCAACCGCAACGATTCCACCGGCGGTATGACGCTGAAGATGGACCCAAACAACCCGCGCATCGTCTATGCCTCGCTCTGGCAGGCCTACCGTAACGCCTACAGCATGAGCAGCGGCGGCTCGGGATCGGGACTCTTCAAAAGCACCGACGGGGGCGACACGTGGAAGGAGATCACCACGAATCCGGGTCTGCCCAAGGGGCTCATCGGAAAGATCAACGTGGATGTTTCCCGTGCTCAGCGCAATCTGGTATGGGCAATGGTAGAGAGCAGCAATGGCGGACTCTTCAAGAGCATCGACGGTGGTGCTACGTGGTCACGCACGAGCACCTCAGCCGAGATCCGTCAGCGTCCGTGGTACTTTAACCACGTGTATGCTGACCCACTCGATGCTAACACCGTTTACGTCTTGAACGTTGGCTGGCATCGCAGCACCGACGGTGGACGCACCTTCTCGGGTATGCCAAGCAAGCACGGAGATCACCATGATCTGTGGATCGACCCGCGCAATCCGCAGCGCATGATCCTTGCCGATGACGGAAGCGTTGCGGTCACCGAGAACGGATGGAAACACATGACCGAGCAGGACCTGCCCACGGCGCAGTTCTATCACGTCAGCGTTGACACGCACTTCCCCTACCGTCTCTACGGTGCTCAGCAGGACAACTCCACGTGCTCCATCCCGAGTCGCGTGATAGGGGGCTGGTCCATCAACCGCGATGACTGGTATCCGGTGGCCGGCTTCGAAAGCGGCTATGTGATTCCCCATCCGACGGATGCAGATATCACCTTCGGTGGTAATTACTCGGGCTACATCGGCCGCAAGTCAAAGCTCCTGAATCAGGAGCAGGACATCAGTGTGTATCCCAACAACCCGATCGGCGAGGGCTCCAAGGATCGCGGCGAGCGCTTCCAGTGGACCTTCCCGCTGGTGTTCTCGCCCCATGACAACTCCGTGCTCTACACTACCTCGCAGCACGTGTGGCGCAGCACCAACGAAGGCATGAGCTGGACAAAGCTCAGCGGCGACCTTACGCGCAACGACACCACAAAGCAGCTGGCCTCGGGAGGTCCGATCACGAAGGACAACACCGGCGTAGAAGTGTACAACACCATCTTCACCTTTGCCGAATCACCGGTGAAGAAGGGCGTTCTCTGGGCCGGTAGTGACTGCGGGCTCATCCACATCAGCACGGACAACGGCATCACATGGAAGAACGTCACACCGAAGGGGCTGCCCGAGTCCCTCGTGAGCATGATCGTCCCTTCCCCATTCGATGCAGGCACGGCCTACGCCGCAGTGAATCGCTACAAGCACGGCGATGACGGCGTGTACATCTTCATCACTACCGACTACGGTGCAACGTGGAAGAAGTCCGCAACGGGCATTCCGCAGGGCGCCTTCGCCCGCGTTGTCCGCGAGGATCCGTTCCGCAAAGGGCTTCTGTACGCGGGCACCGAGCGTGGAC
>JBJTEQ010000265.1:0-7000 GCA_046092945.1 Kapaibacterium sp. (SeqCode) | reverse complement strand
GTTCGGTTTTGCTCACGCCGCTATAGACCAGTGGCAGTTCTACGTTCTGTAGTGCCGTCGCACGTGGAAGCAGGTTGAAGGTCTGGAAGACAAAGCCGATCTCACGGTTACGGATCTCCGCAAGGTCATCGTCGCCCATTTCCCGCACGTTCTCGCCGTTAAACAGGTAGGTGCCCGAGCTTGGCGTGTCAAGGCAGCCGAGCATGTTCATGAGCGTTGACTTGCCGGAACCGCTTGGCCCCATGATCGCCACGTACTCGTTTGTACCGATCGTTAGCGATACATCACGCAGAGCATAGACCTCCTCGTCGCCCATTTCGTAACGCTTTACGAGGTTGGAGATCTCGATAATGGGGCGACTCATTGCGCCTGCCTCATTTCGCGGTAGCGTTCTTTGCGTTGCGTCGCGTCTTCGACAGCAACCTTGGCGCCAGGCTTCAGCACTTTACTTATGGCCTCATAGGGTCCGCTTACAACGCGCTCTCCGGGTCGGATGCCGTTGGTGATCTCGATGTAGCCTTCATCGCTGATACCGGTCGTGACGGCGCGGGCCGTGACCTTTGAGCCATCGGTGACCCACACTATGCTTTGCGGACGCTTGCTGCGGGTTCCTTCGGTCTTGCGCTCGGTCTCGCGGTAGTCCTCGTCCTTCGACGGCTCCTCCACATCCTGCATGATGGTCACGGACTGGATCGGCACAGCAAGGACACGAGGCTTGGTTTCTGTTTCGATATCGACCGAGCACGACATGCCCGGACGCATGCGACCCTCGGGATCGATGATGCGGATGCGGACCTGGAAGTTCACAACCTCTTCCTGCGTGCCCTGTCCCGAGACGATGGGGGAGTGCGAGATCTCGTATACAATGCCTCGCAGCTCAACATCCGGCAGGGCATCAACCTTGATGCGTGCTGTGTCACCAACACTGATCTGCGCCACATCGTTTTCATCTACCTGCACCCAGGCATTCATCGTCGAGAGGTCAGCGATGCGCATGATCTCGGTTCCCTGCATCTGGGCCGTTCCAACAACCTTCTCGCCGTTCTCCACGCCGAGGTAGGTGACCACGCCCGACATTGGAGCGTTGATCGTGGTACGGTTGACGTTCACCTGAGTTTCGCGAAGAGCCCCCTTCGCGCGCTCATAGTCTGCCTGTGCCTGTGCCAGACGTCCACCGGCTGACTGGAAGGCCGCACTGGCACGGTCGAAGTCCTCGCGCGAGGCGAACTGCTTCTTATACAGCTCGGTGGCGCGCTTCAGATCTGCTTCGGTGCGGTCATACTCGGCCTTGGCAACCGTGATCGCCATACGTGATGCCTCGGCGGCAGCGCGCGTCTGCTCGAGCATGGACTGCATCATGTCCGGACGGATGCGCACGAGCTGCTGCCCCATGCGGACCGTATCGCCATCGCGCACGCCGAGGTAGACGATCTCGCCGCTGGCTTCGGAGGAGATCTTCACCATCACCTCCGGTTGCAGCTTGCCAATTGCACTCACGCTCTGCGTGATCGTGCGCGTTGCCACCTGCTCGACGCTCACAAGCGTTGGTGCTTCGGTGCGGTTGGCCAGCGTCCACACCACCGTGCCGATGACGGCAAGGAGAATGATCGACAGGACGATGTAAAGACGTTTACGGGACTTCTTCGCCATGATTACTTTCCTTCCGATAAACCGGTCGCAAACTCAACAGCCGCAACGGCCGAATGGTAGGCATACACGGCGGTCACCCGATTGATCTGGGCGGTGATCAGTTGATTGTTGGAGTTCTGAAGTTCGATGAGTGTAGCTGCACCGGCCGCAAAGCGCTCTCGAGCGGCATTTGCATTCGTTGTTGCGAAGGTGATCGCCCGTGCCGAGATCTCAAGCCCTCGCTCGGCAAGTTCAAGCTGACCAAATGCCGTGCGAAGGTCCGCACGGATCTGATTCCTGATACGCTCCGTCTGCAGCTCATTCTGCACGTGACTAAGCTCTGCCTGAGCGATCCGCGATTGAGTGACAAACTGGTCGAACACCGGAACCTGAATGAACAGTCCCGCAAAGACCTGACCCTGACGATCGAAGTCGGCAATGGTGAAGTTACGCCATGTGTAGCCGCTGCTTGCACTGATCGTGGGGTAGTAGCCGGACCGTGCGCCGGCAACACCTTCCGCTGCGGCACTGGATCGATCCTTGGCTGCCTGCAGGTCGCCCCGACGCTGCATGGCGAGTTCGGCCTGCTCGCTCTCTGACCCCAGCTTTGTTCGATACGTGGTGACTTGTGCTCCGGTAACATCCTGGCTCACAGAGCGATCATCAATATCGATCTGCTGCATTGCATCAACATTCATTGCGTTCAGCATCTGGGCTCTGCCGGCTACGACATCATTCTCGGCCTGCACAAGCGAAACGTCGATGTTGCCAAGTTCGGCCTCCTGCGACGATACATCCTGGGCACGCCCAGCTCCAGCTTCGAAGAGTGCCTTGACGCGTTCGAGTGTTGCTACTGCCAAGGCACGACTTTCTCGACGTGCGTTCAAGATCTGAATCCGACGAAGCAGCTCGATATACTGGCGTGTAATGGTGAACCGCGTCGATGCCGAACTAAACGCAATATCTCCGGAGGTAGCACTCAGGTTCAGCTTTGCAGCATCGAAGTTCGCCTCACGCTGGAACCCATTGAACAGCGTCAGGTTCAGCTGACTATTCAATCCATAGGTGTTGGGAAGGGGCTGACCCACAATCGGTACACCGTTGACGATCGAGAACTGCGTGCGAAGATTTGTCAGCTGACGGTTGTAGTTCGCATTGATGTCCAGCGATGGCAGATAGGCACCAAAGGCTGCCGTCAGCCGCGAGGAGGCCTCACTGGCCGCTGCCTGCGACTGGCGCACATCAAGACTTCGCTCAAGTCCGATGGTTATGCACTCGTCCAGAGTTAATCGCCGACCCGTGATCCTGTCCTGGGCGTAGGCCGCTGAGCTCAGGGCGAGCACAAGCAGCAGCAATTGTGTCAAGGTAGCCAATCGATTCATCCAGGTTTCCAAGATCAGATGGTAAAAATCGCAATAACGACACGCTGCCTTTGACCATGGAGTGCGCCCCACGGTTTCAGCACGGTTATCGACGCCGGCGTGGCTTTAAAGTCGTCGGAGTTGTTGGAGGAGTTATTCCTGCTTGAACGGGATTCTTCCAGCGGCGCTGTGGGAAAGTTGAGCGAACCTCCATCAAACTCATGGTCGACACAACAAGATGTCGGCCTGATGTGTTCCGTGAAGCCCCCGACTGCAGCCTGAAGCGAACCTCCTGCCATACCTGCGAGGAGAGTGGGATCTGAAGCCCCCTGTCCATTACCAGGCGTCCGTATTCAGCGATGGAGCCTACGCTGGACACGTTCAGTGATGAGTCGGGCACTTCCATGCCGCCGAATCCCGTAAGCGTGTATTGAATCCATGCAGCAGATCGGCCAAGCGTGTCGAGATAGTCACCCACACGCCATAGAACGCGTTGACGGATCTCCGGTGCCGGCACGCCGTTCTCCGGAACCGAGATGGTGTCGATCGACAACCAGCTCTGATTCTGACGTCGGCATGACGAGTCGATAATGGGCAATCGCAGGTGTTGAAACATGCCGCCGGGACTGGCCAGGGCGCGGGATCCATCACTGATCGATCCAATCAAACGGCGTCCGAGACTGTCGATAGCCAGATACACAGTCGTCTGCATCCATGGATGACGATTCCGCGATGAGGTATCCTTGCCGCTTCGCTGACGTTCGCTATAGGCTTCGAGACGAAGCGAAAGATGATAGATGCCGCCAACCACGGAATCACACACGATACGAAGGCCTTCGGTGCGCTGTTTTTCGATGGCGTCGAATCCGGGCACTACGATGCTGTCACGCGATTCAATGCGATACAGCAGGGTATCGGAGGGGGCAAAGTGATATCGGTAGCAGAGCGTGTCGCCGCCGAGGATGATCAGCTTACCGCCCGGACGAATCTGCATCTGCCCAATGGCCGAAGATGCGGTGACGAAGACAAGGGCAAGGACCTGGTGCAGCCGCATGATCTATTGACGCTTCGGACGTTGGGAGATCACCACACGCATGCGGGCATTACTCGGAACGGCCATCTCATCGCTGGCACCGGCCGCACGCAACGTCATGGAGTTGTCAAGCAACAGCTCGCTGCGAAGGGGCAGGCCCGTGCGCGAATCCACCATTGCGCGAGTGCGCATGGTGCCACCACCGGACACATCGATGTTCATGCCTGAAACGGAAATGCCGCCACGGATCTTCATCGATGATGATTCACCTTCGATGAGCCAGCACTTGATACCCATGGAGTCGACGATAGCCGAGAAGGTCTCTTCGAGTTCGATCGTAGTGATAATGCTTCCGTCGCCCTGCGGCGCAGGCATGGTGTCGGCCATCTCTGATACCCAGCGGTCGCCCGGACGCACCCGATCCTTCGGGAACTGCATCACGATTCGGTCGAATACCCGCATACCGTTGAGCATGGCAAGCTGCTCGTCGCTAGCGCCACTCTCGATCTCGAGAACGCGTCCGGTGGGGTCGCATGTAACGACTGCGGCAAGCCCCTTGCCATCCTTTACACGCAGAACGGAGTCCATCAGCGGCATCCGCTCGTCGAGCTTTGTCCGTGTGCGAAGTCCGCCGTCGTCGGCAACGAACTTCAGTGTGCTTCTGCCAAGTGTAACGTCAGTCACGGAGACCGAGAGGTTGAGATCCGTGACAATGGAGTTCGTCGATGAGCCGCCACCGGCTTCCAAGTCCTGCTCGAGAACCGAGCTGATCGCATACCGAACTGTTGAATTAGGCTTCAGCGAAAGACGCATCAGCACTTCGTCATCCTGCACCTGTGCCTGGAACGCATGCAGGGGGCCTGCACATACCAAGGCAATGATGGTGGGGACGATAACCTGCATGAACGATCACTCCAAAGATGCTGCTTCGCGTTTCTTTGCCCGTTGACGCATTGTGGTGTCGAGAATTTTCTTTCGCAGGCGAACCGACACCGGAGTGCACTCGAGAAGCTCGTCGTCCTCGAGGAATTCGATGCACTGTTCCAGCGACAGCTGACGTGGTGCCTCGAGGCGCACAAGGCCGTCGGAGCCGCTCGAACGCATGTTCGTTAGGTGCTTCATGCGGCAGGCATTGACGCTGAGGTCTTCCTCGCGGGCGTTTTCGCCGATGATCATGCCCTCATACACCGGCTGGCCTGGCTCGATAAAGAGGATGCCACGCTCCTGCACCATTTCCAGGGCATAGGCGGTAGACGGACCGGTTTCCATGGAGACAAGAGCACCACGCAGGCGTCCGGCAATTGCCCCCTTGTACTGCTGATACGAGTCGAAGGTGTGGTGGATGATTCCCTGACCACGCGTAGAGGTCAGAAACTCCGTACGGAAGCCGATAAGTCCCCGGGCAGGCACGAGAAACTCGCAACGCACGCTGTCGTTGCTTGGCGTCATCGCCGTCATCTCGCCCTTGCGTCGACCAAGGCTCTCGATCACCGTTCCTACGTGGTCCTGCGGCACATCTACCGTTACGTGCTCGATCGGCTCGAGCATCTTGCCGTCGGCATCGCGGCGGAAGAGTACTTCCGGACGTGAGGCGGCAAACTCATAGCCCTCGCGGCGCATGGTCTCGATAAGGATCGCGAGTTGGAGTTCGCCCCGTCCAGACACCTTGAATACATCCGGTGAGTCGGTGTCTTCCACGCGCAGCGATACGTTGTTACGCAGTTCGCGGTAGAGTCGCTCACGGATCTTTGGCGTCGTCACGAACTTGCCCTCACGTCCGGCAAGGGGCGAGGTATTCACCATGAAGTACATGGCGATCGTTGGTTCTTCGATGTTGACGTACGACAAAGGCTCCGTGCGTGAGCTGTGGGCGATCGTCTCGCCGATATAGACGTTCTCAAAGCCCGATAGCGCAATGATCTCGCCGGCCGAGGCCGTCTGCATTTCATTGCGGGCGATACCCTCGTGCACGTACATCTTCGTGATGCGCGAAGACTCGCGCGATCCATCCGGCTTGATGAGGTTCACGTTATCACCAACGCTCACCGAACCTTCGATGATGCGTCCGATGGCAATGCGGCCAACATAGTCCGACCAGTCAAGGGCCGAGATCACCATGGCAAACGGAGTGTCAACGTCAACGGACGGTGGGGGAATGTGCTTGATCACTGCTTCGAAGAGTGCCTCGAGAGAGTCTGCCTCTTCCGTCAGCGTATTCTTGGCAATACCTTGCTTGCCGATCGCATAGATCACCGGGAAGTCCAGCTGCTCGTACGATGCACCAAGGTTAATGAAGAGCTCCATCACCTCGTCCAGCACTTCGTCCGGGCGCGCATCGCCACGGTCGATCTTATTGATCACCACGATCGGCTTGATACCCATGTCGAGTGCTTTGCGCAGCACGAACCGTGTCTGTGGAAGGGGGCCTTCGGCAGCGTCAACCAGAAGCAGAACACCATCGACCATCGACAGCACGCGCTCTACTTCGCCACCAAAGTCCGAGTGACCCGGGGTATCGACGATGTTGATCTTGACGTCCTTCCATCGCACGGCCGCATTCTTGGCCATGATGGTAATGCCGCGCTCTCGCTCGAGGTCGTTCGAATCCATTACCCGGTCTGCCACAACCTGGTTCTCCCGGAACATCCCGCTTTGCCGCAGCATGTGGTCGACCAGGGTCGTCTTTCCGTGGTCAACGTGAGCAATGATGGCAATGTTGCGGAAGTCCGCGCGCTGCTGAAGAGCCATGAGGAAGGATTCTCGGATTTTGGATAGCTACAAAGCTACGGAGGAATCGGGTTTGAGGTGTGAGGTTTGGGGTGTGGGGTTGTCATGGCTGCGAAAGCAGGAATCCAGGGGTAGGCATGTCATTCCTGCGAAAGCAGGAATCCAGGGGTAGGCGTGTCATTCCTGCGAAAGCAGGAAGCCAGAGGTAGGCATATCATTCCTGCGAAAGCAGGAAGCCAGAGGTAGGCAT
>JBJTEQ010000264.1:0-4901 GCA_046092945.1 Kapaibacterium sp. (SeqCode) | reverse complement strand
GATTATGACATTGCCGGTCAAGGACTGGGCCAGGTGACATGGGACATGGGCTTTGCCATCTCTACTCGTGATCCACAGCTCATGGTTGCTGCCGGCATCTTCCCATATCGGAGTACCGATGGTGGGCGCACGTGGAAGTCGTTTCCGGGAATGCACTACGATATTCAGTCCTGCTCGATCATTGGCGATTCTGTGTGGCTAACGCACGATGGCGGTGTGACGCTCAGCACGGATCGTGGTGGTACGATTACCGATCGCAGTAAGGGGATCTCGGCCACTGAGGTATGGGGCTTTGATCAGTCTCACGACGGACACGTAATGGCACTTGGTGCGTATCACCTGCCAACCTTTGTTCGAGATACCACGGTCTATGCGTCCGGACGTCCGTTTGACGGCTGGTACCCATGGGCCGGTGCCGATGCAATGGGTGCGAACGTCAATCCTATTGCCACCGAGTGGATCTATGCAAAACCGTGGAGCAATGTACGAGCTCTTCGTACGCGGTCGAAACTCGCTCCTCCGAGCTCATCAGAACTTGGTATTGATCTTGGCTACATCACGCTGAACAACATCTGCTTCGATCCCGTGGACTACTTCCACATCGTAGCCCCGGATTACGGATCACAACGGCTTGTTGCAAGTCGAGACAACGCCTCGTCGTGGTCAACACTGAAGCAGTTCTCCCGTTGGGTTCATCGCGCGCGCATTCATCCTCACATCCCGGGCATCATCATGGTGCTTGGCGACGATGCCCTGTGGCTATCAACGGATCGTGGCGTCTCATGGTCGAATGTGACGCCCCCTTCAAGTGTTGGTAAAGGCAAGGGTATGGTGGACATGGCCTTCGACTCAAAGGATCCGCTCCATATGTATCTGGCCTATGGCGGCAATCAGTCCGAGGTGAAGGTTGTTGAATCCACTGATGGCGGAAGGACATGGACGTCGATAAGTCAAGGGCTTCCGTCGTTTGCAGTGTTCACCATGATCGCACGATCTGGTGCTCCCGGAGAGCTCTACGTTGGGACGTCCTATGGAGTCTACCGGTGCGACACCACTGGTACCTGGCAACCGTTCGGAAAGGGGCTTCCCTATACCAACGTGAGCTTTCTTGAGATCGATTATCCGAATGGTCTTCTTCGGGCTGCCACCAATCGTGGACTCTGGCAGGCGCCTATTTCGGCGCAAAGTCAGCCGGAAGCGCAGATCTCACGCAACACCGACACTGTGCGGTGCTCTCGCGTACCGGTGCGATTCGGATGCCGCTCGGCCGCACTTGAGACGCAAGCTTTCGGGCGTGAATGGAAGTTCCCGGGTGGTGTTCCGTCCACGTCGAGCTCGCCGATTGTTGATGTTTTCTATTCGGTGCCGGGTACCTACGACGTTGAGTTGATCGTGAAGAACGAATACGGTCAGAGCCACTCGGTGCTGACGAATGCCGTTACCGTGCTGCAAAGTGAATGCGACGGTTTCGATGCCGTGCCGGGCAATGCTGCAGATCTCACACGTGATGGCGACCACATCACGCTGGGCCGGATGCCGCAGAAGGTACGTGAGTTTACGTTTACTGCATGGGTGAGGCCTTTCGGGCTACAGCCGGGTTTCTCGGCCATCCTGTGCACGGATGCCGACCCGAACGTTTCACAGGAGGTCGGCCTGCAGTTTGCCAATGACAAGAACGAGCTCGGCTATCTCTGGTCCGGAGGACGCTGGTGGTGGGGATCAGGGTTGACGCTGCGTCCGGATGTTTGGTCGCACGTCGCACTGACTATCGACAGCACGGGCGCAACCGTTTATGTGAACGGCATACCAAGCAGGGATGCAACACCACTCCCGGCTATTGATCTTTCTCAGCTGGTATTTAAGCTTGGAACATATCACTACTGGAGCTCGCGCAACTTCAAGGGGCTGATCGATGAGGTCGCTCTCTACAGTCGCTGTTTGACGCTGAAGGAGATCCGCTCGGGGATGCACCTTACCAAACCTGGCCCGCAGGACGGGCTGATGGCATACTATCAGTTCAATGAGTCCCGCGCTGGCAATATCTACGATAAGGTGGCCGCTCGCGACGGGCGCTACGAGGCCGGCTCCGGCCTGGTGGCATCCGGTGCTCCTGTTGCCGGTGGAAGAAGCGAGCTACGACGCCTAGCAGCCGGACAGCGGCTTATTCCTTTCACAGCGGTGGGTGACACGTGTGTGCTGTATCAGCCACTTTCCGATTCCGTCGATGTTGTGATGACGAGGTTTGACCGCACGGCTGTTGCACCTCCTGCTCAGGACAAAAACTGCCTCGAGGGTAGCTGGAGAATTCTCGACGTGTTCGGACCGGTTACTGTTGCAGAGGTCAGCGATATGACGCTCTCTGCCGATTCACGGTACATGCCGGAAAATCCTTCGGTGCGCACATGGGGAGTCCTGACGCGTTCCGGTTGGAATCTCAGCGAGCCGTGGTCAGCAGCTCGCATTCCTTCGAATGGTGAGCTAAAGATTCGTGGGACATCGATCACGAGCAGCGCAGACCGAGGTTTGCTCACACCACTGCAGCTGATGGTTACCTACTCCGGACAAGCCGTCAGCGTCGACGACCAGGCAGTTCCACGAGAGGTAGTGCTTACGCCTCAACCGGCCATGGACATCCTGCGCATCAGCGCGCCGGAAGCTATCACACACGTGGTCATCAGCGATGTATCGGGAAGGGTGCTCAACGAATGGCGTTTCTCAGGAACGTCACTCGAGCAGGGATTAGACGTTACGGGGCTTAGCAGCGGCACCTACGTTGTGGATGTTGATGGGCGACGGCAGGTGAGTATCATTCTTCGCTGATGGTGCCTTCCGGCAGACTCGGTCGCACCATCACGGTCTGCTCGCGCTCGAGCATAACTGCACCTACATTCGCCCCCTTGGGCTTGCGCACATACTTGCGCTGCGTGTAGACTACCGGCACGTATGAGGCATTGCGTGCCTGAGAATAGTAGGCCGTGATCGCAGCCGCAGCTTCAAGGATCTGTTTCGGGATCTTGGGTCCGCTCACACCGCGAAGTACGGCATGGGAGCCGCTTGCACCGCGCACGTGCATCCACCAGTCCTGCTGACGCGCAAACTTCATCGTCAGCTCGTCATTATTGGCGGCATTTCGACCAACGTAAAGTGTATGTGTTTCATCAAGATGAAATTCCCGAAACGTCGGTGTTCGGGTCTGCTGCTGATTGTCCATAGGGATCTGCTGTTTGGGAAGATCGGCAAGCGTGCGCGCGGCGGCAATACGATTTCGTTCTTCGGAAAGATGATCAATGCGATGGCGCAGTTCGGGAATTCTCTGCTCGCGTTGTTTGGTTGCCTGCTCAGCATCTCTCGCCTTTGCATACAATGCGGTTGCATTGTCGAGGACAGTTGATTCGCTACGGAGTGGAATCGTCTCGTCCTCTCCAGTGACGACGTTCGTCAGATCAAGATGGTCGAGACCGGAACGATACACATCCGGCTGCGCCATAAGCGTATCGGCCCATGAACGATATCGGTCGGCACGGCCTGTGGCGGCTTCATCAGAAAGAACAGCCTGCAATGTGCGGCCGAGTTTATTGAGCTGGGCATCGATTGTACGAAGTCGTCTCTGACGTTCTTCGCGCAGAGAGCGATCCGATCGTCGACGAAATGAGGTTGTACGAACCGCTTCGATGACCGATTCAAATCGTTCTGCTATATCCCAGCCGTGCAGCGGTACGAGCGACATCAGCACGTCATCACCCCGCGTCAGCATCAGGAACTGCGGATGATCATGGCACTCTATCTGGAACCGATCGATGCTATTGATAATGCGTTCACGTTGCGCCTCTGAGACATCCCGAACGAGCACCGATGAATCGACCTGTGCCTGATGACACACCTCTTCTGCGTAGGGTCGTCCGAGCCGCAGAACGCAGGATGAGAGATCCTGCAGCAGGCTCTTGTCATTTTGCGTAAGGGGCTCAGGAGCACTACCAGATAACGTTGCAAACACGGTTCCGATTCGCTCGGATCGCGCTCGCAGGGCATCGACGATCTCCGAGCCACGGCACAGCACAATGTTGCCGCGTCCACCGCTGAAGAGTTCCACGTGAAGAACCGTGTTCTCGGAGATGAAGCTGATCACACGGTCGTGCTGGATCTTCACCACTGCACCCACGGTCTGGCCGATCAACTCGGGGAACACATCAATGCTGTTGCGCAGTGCGCGGTGAGCATTCTGTCGAGTTGTAATGGACGCTTCCTGCGCGGAGACATCGATCACAACTGGGATCTCGTGAGAGTCACGCACAAAGACCATCGTCGCCACGCACTTCTGCTGTGACCACGACCGAACCAATGTTGCGCCGCAGAGACAAGCGCTGAGTTCGCGAGCTATGTGTTCAAGCGTGAGGTGGTGACCGATCATTTTCTCGGTTCCGTCGGAGGCGAAGTCATCATGCCATCCATGACATCTATCAGGGGGCGAGGCAGCACCGCACTGACGCGCCGCACGAGCCCCTTGCCAGAGGCATCCTGCCGCGACCACCATTGCGAAAAGGTAGCAACGTCCGATGTTGTTGTATCCGAGGCTGCGAGTAGGCGCATTATTGATGGTAATGACCGATGATCCGGGTGCCCATCGACAATTGGCAGAATCGAGGCCATCGGACGTTTTGTTCCGCGCACAAGGCCTTCGACGGCTGCCATGCGAACGATCTGCAAGGTATCTGACAGTTGCGGCACAAGCTGAGAGGCATCTCCGCCCAGCATACGAGCCGTGTGGTAAGTGGCGCGCTGGCGCACATATGGATGCGGGTCAGCAAGAGCCCCTTGAAGAACCAGCATGCTTGCCGAATCGCCGATCTCACCGATCGTGGCGGCAGCGATGCGTCGACGCCTCCATGAGGTGTCAGTGAGCA
>JBJTEQ010000263.1:0-5237 GCA_046092945.1 Kapaibacterium sp. (SeqCode) | reverse complement strand
TTCCCGACAGTGCTAACGCCATCACTATTGCTCGACGCTTAAAGGCGCTCGGAATCAACTGTGTGCGGCTGAACACGTTCGATATAAGTGCCTGGCCACCGGTGAGCATTTTCCGCGCAGGCACAAACTCGACGCTGCAGGATGGGCTTGATCCTGTTCAGATGGCCAAGTTCGACTGGTTCATGCATCAGCTTCGCCAGCATGGCATCTACTACGTCTTCACCTTCCAGTCAACGTGGACGCCACGCCAAGGCGATGGAGTGCTGCAGCCAGATTCCACCGGATGGGGTGCGCGAGTGCCATTGCTCTTTAACCGCCGAATTCAGCAGATCCATCGCGATGTTATGCGGGCAATGCTGACCCACGTAAACGAGTATACAAGGCTGGCTTACAAAGACGACCCTGCGCTTGCCTATGTGATTGCTGCAGAGGATGCTTCGCCGGTTGCATTCTGGCTCTATAC
This sequence comes from Kapaibacterium sp. (SeqCode), assembly GCA_046092945.1. Lineage (GTDB taxonomy): Bacteria > Bacteroidota > Ignavibacteria > Kapaibacteriales > Kapaibacteriaceae > UBA10438. Next base: position 4,774 of record JBJTEQ010000263.1, on the reverse strand, counting down.
CAATGACATTATCCGCCCCAACCCAACGGCGTCATCAACCTCGACCGGTATCCAGCACGTGGCCTATGTGGATTCCCTCTGGAATGCATGGCTGGCTTCTACCTATAAAACTGATGCGTCGCTGACGGCAGCGTGGGCAACCACCGCGCGCTCGCCACAGAACATTGTGGTGAATGGCGATTTCGAGGATCCTTTCAGCAGTATCTGGCAGTTTAACGTCAATTCGACCACGGGTGCTCAAGCGCTCTTTCAGTTCAGTGATGCCGAAAAGCAGCAGGGGGCATCTTCCGGTCGCGTGCGAGTCAATAAGATCGATCCGACGAAACTCTCTTATATGATTCAGCTGATTCAGCGACTTCCCGTATTGCGGCATCTGCAGACATATGAACTGACGGTTTGGGCAAAGACGACACCGCAGCGCGGGTCACGCAGCATGTTCATCTACGTGTTTAACGGCACCTCTCCTTACAACTCGTACGGCCTTTCTACTACGCAGCAGATCACCTCGAACTGGGTCAAGTACTCCTTTACTTTTCCCGCAACGGTCACCGACTCAACCACCGCTGCTCTTGGCTTTTTCTTCGGCGCAGACAGCGGGGACGTTTATCTCGATGATGTTCAGCTTCGCGAAGTCACCAAGGGCGGTGTCTTTTGCGGGGAGAGTCTTACAAAGAAGAATATTCGAATGTCGTCGATGCTCGATGATGCGATAACTGTTGGGCGCGCAAAGGACAACGCTCGATTCGTGTACGAGAACTACCGGACGATGCTGACTAACGTGCGACGCATGGTTCGCGACACGCTAAAGAGCCAGGTCCTGCTGTGCCCATCGTCGCGACTCGTTGGCTTCTATGAGCTCGATGCAGCGCGCGAATATGATGTGTTTTCTTCCGTGGAGTGGCGGACCGACGCAAGCACGATTGCCGCCGATCCATATGGGTCAAATCTCTACACTCACGCACAGGTTCGTCCGAAGGGTAAGGCCTTTGTCATTTCGCATGCTGCCGTGCAGTATCCGCGTGCGCAGGCATCCGAATTGATGACTTACTTACCGGCCTACGCAGGCCTTCAGGATTGGGACGGGGTGTTCTTCAGCATTCTCTCTGATAACGGTCGTATGGGTGCTGTGTCCGTCGACTCTAACGATGCATGGATGCTGCGGAGCAAGTCAAATGTTTTGTCGATGTTCCCATGGACGTCTGGCATGATGCGAAGTGGCGCTGTCGTTGCCTCGCCGAAGGAGCTTGTTATTGATCATACGGCGGAATCCGTGACTCTGCCTCGCCTTCATATCCAGTCTCCGTTTGGTCTGACCGTGAACACTGATCAGCGTATTCCGTTGTTCCGACGCGTGGCCATGAATCAGCAGCTCACGCAGCAGTCGTCCTTCCTGCCACATCTCGAAGTCTCTGCGCTTGCTGGGGACGTTGACCTTGCCGCCCTTGATGCCGAGAACGGTCAGATCTATCGTGATGCAACCAAAGGCATTATGCGTATTGAGACACCAACGCATACTGCCGTAATGGGAACGCTCTCCGGACAGATCATCTCCATGGCGGGACTTACGGTAGAGCAGACTACGGTGGCTCCGCATCTCATGGTTGCCATTGCATCGCAAACAACCAAGCCGTTTGCTGAATCAGAGCGGTCGCTGCTGACTATCAGTACCCGCTCGCTAAATCAGGGTGCGGTGTTCAATGCAGACAATCTCAATCTGCGCTTATGGGGCAAGGGGCCTGTGCAGATGGAAGGTGTTGGTGTTCGCCTGTCTGTTTCTGCACCCAAGTTCGATTCACTGATCATTCGCCCCCTTGGTCAGGACGGACGTCCTACCGGACAGGCGATCGGCGTGAGTAAGCGCAGTGGTGGTCGGTTCACTACGCTCCTGAATACGGCGGAACTGAAGACACCATGGTATCAATTGGAGTTCACAACATCGACGTCGGTCGATGAAGAGGCTGACGGCACGTTCCTGACCGTTCTTGGAAACCCGGTCAATGATGGTCGTGCGAAGCTGTGGGTTCGCGGACGCTGCGACGAGGTTCAGCTTATTGACGTGAATGGTCGGGTTCTACAGACTGTTACAAACGCCGAGGGCACAATTGCCTTCGACGTTTCGCGTCTAGCTACGGGTTGCTATCGAGTCGTTGCACGCCAGATCAACGGTGCACGTGATTCGGAGCTGATCATTGTTCAGTAACCCGTTGAGGTACTAATGTCTTTTCGTCTTGGAGTTATTGCCTGTTTAGTTGCTGCCGGAATCGTCATCGGCTGCTCGTCTGACGACACAACCGCCCCAAGTTCCAATCTTTCTATTACTTGCAGAATCGACAATGCCGCAACCAGTTCGGTCGGATTGAAGGGGGCTCACACTGCGGGAGACAAGGCAGACACCGTTATTGTTACGCGTGTGCGTGTACTCGTTGAGAGAATGGTTCTGCATCCGTCGAATTCCAATGACAGTGCCGATGATCGAAGTGTTAAGGCCGGACCATTTTTGTTCCTCGCCGACAGCACTGGAACACGCGTGGTGGCTTCCGTGAACCTGACACCTGGAACGTATGATAAACTGAAGTACGAAGTGCACCGCTTCTCCAGCAGCGAGGTGCCGTCGTACCAGAATGATCCACAGTTTGCTGACTTTGTCAGCACTGACAGGTATTCGCTCATCATCGATGGCCACGTTGTGCGCAACGGAGCTCGGAATGTTTTTCAGTACAAGAGCGACATCACCAGCAACATTGAATTGCCCCTTGTCTCCTTCACTGTCCCGTCAACGGGAGGTGTTTCGGCCAACATCGTTTTCTCGACGGCAAAAGCATTCCTTGATAATGGACAGATGCTTGATCCTACGGACCCCAAGAATGAGTCGGCGATCGATAACAATCTGAAAGCGACGTTCCGCCTCAATCCATAAACAAGTAGGGTCGCCAGGTATCGTCGACCTTGCCCATGGCGTGTTTAAGGAACATCACGTGATGGGGTCGCTTTGGAACAGTCAACAGCCGCATCCCTGCTTCGTCGGGGGTGCGGTTTCCCTTTTTGTTATTGCACTTGATGCACGCTGTTGTCAGGTTCTCCCACGAATCAATACCGCCGCGGGAACGCGGAATGATGTGGTCCATCGTAAGCGGTGGAGTGCCTCCACCACAGTAGGTACATTTCATGCCATCGCGACGCATGATGTTCTTGCGGGAGAGCTCGATCTTTTTGAACGGAACGCGCAGGTAAGCGCAAAGGCGTATCACCGACGGGAACGGATAGGTGACGCGCACGGTGCGGACATGGCGATCGGGGCTTTGTTCTACGAGCTCGGCCTTGGTAAGAAACAGCAGCATCAGTGCCTTCTTGGCACTGCAGATACTAATGGGCTCGTACGACTGATTGAGGATAAGCACCTTGCCGTTGAGCGATGACGTTTCTTCGGTCGAGTTTCGACCGGACGATGATTCAACGATCTGTGCGCTATGGATGCTGAAGACGATTCTCCTGTGGTGAAAATAGGACTCCGAGGGGTATTTTCGCACGCACATTTCGTACAGGTAACTGGAGTTCCGCTATGCCCCGTCCCAAGGCCATTTTAGCCCTCGAAAACGGTATGACTATCGAGGGTACGGCCATTGGTGCTGTCGGTGCGGAATGCTCCGGAGAACTGGTCTTCAATACGGCAATGTCCGGATACCAGGAGATCCTTACAGACCCCTCGTATAAGGGCCAAATCGTAACGTTCACCTACCCGCATATCGGGAATTACGGTGTGAATCCCGACGATGTAGAGTCTGATGGCATTCAGGCCGCCGGGCTTGTCGTGCACGAGCTCTCGCCGGTTGTCTCTAATTACCGCGCCACCCAGTCACTCGAATCATACCTTGAGGAATTCGGTATCGCGGGAATCGAGGGTGTGGATACCCGTATGATCGTTCGCATCCTACGATCAGAGGGGGCCATGCGTTGTGTTGTCGCCCATGGCGACGCACTTGATCCGCAGGAACTTGTCGAGCGGGCGCGTGCTGTGCCATCCATGAACGGTCTGGACTTAACGCCCCTTGTCACAACGCAGCAGCCGTACCAGTGGAATGGCGCCCCGACAGGGGAGTGGGATTACCGTCCGGAGGTTGCCGGAAACGGGCCGAGAAAGCGCGTCGTAGCTCTTGATTTTGGGGTTAAGCGCAATATTTTAAGGCGGTTGCATCATTTTGGATGCGACGTTACCGTTGTGCCGGCCACAACTGCGGCCGAGCAGATTCTATCGATGGAGCCGGACGGCGTCTTTTTGAGTAACGGACCCGGTGATCCTGCGGCCGTTACTATCGCTATTGAAACGGTCAAGGGGCTCCTTGGGCGCAAACCGGTCTTTGGCATCTGTCTCGGGCATCAGATTCTGTCGCTTGCCGTAGGTGCTTCTACGTATAAACTCAAGTTTGGACATCGCGGAGCAAATCATCCGGTAAAAAATCTTCGCACAGGGGCTATCGAGATAACATCTCAAAATCACGGCTTTGCCGTCGATCCGGACAGTCTGCCGCAGAGGGCAGAGATGACGCATGTAAACCTGAACGACCATACCTGTGCTGGTATTGCCCTGAAGGATGTACCTGCCTTCGCGGTACAATATCACCCTGAGGCAAGCCCTGGGCCTCACGACTCAGACTACCTGTTTGAGCAGTTCGTGTCGATGATGAGCTGATTCTCCATTTGCATAGTTTTCCTCCGACCCATAACTTTGCCGGCTCTGTTTACCGGGTAGGTACTCAAGCGGCCAACGAGGGCAGAC
>JBJTEQ010000262.1:0-2303 GCA_046092945.1 Kapaibacterium sp. (SeqCode) | reverse complement strand
GCAATGAGTGTCTTGTTCACATTGCCGGACTGCGCACAAAGGCCTCGGTGTATTAGGAGCCCCCTGATGAAACGACTTACATCGGTACACGACATCGTCAATGGTCCGGGCCTACAGGCAGCCATGGAGCGCGCTTTGGGCTATGCCAAGGATCCTTGGAGCAGCGACGCTCTTGGACGTTGGCGCACTGTTGGCCTGCTCTTTATGAATCCATCGCTGCGAACGCGCATGAGTACGCAGAAGGCCGCATCGCTATTGGGTGCGGAGACTATCGTGCTGAATGCCGGAAGCGACTCGTGGACGCTTGAGACCCGCGATGGCGTGGTGATGGATGGATCGACCACCGAGCACATCAAGGAAGCGGCAGCGGTGATGGGGCAGTACTGCGACGTGCTTGGCCTGCGAACCTTTGCCGGCCTTACCGATCGCGCGTATGACTATCAGGAAACGGTGCTCGAAAAGTTTATCGCCTATGCCGGTGTGCCGGTCGTGAGCCTCGAGAGTGCTACGCGTCACCCCCTGCAGAGCTTTGCTGATCTCATCACTATAGAGCAGCACAAGACACATCAGCGTCCAAAGGTGGTTCTTACCTGGGCGCCCCACCCAAAGGCCCTTCCGCAGGCAGTGGCCAATTCCTTTGTTGAGTGGATGCGCCATGCAGATGTTGAGTTGGTCGTAACGCATCCCGAAGGGTACAACCTTGATCCGTCCTTCGTGGGTGATGCCGTGGTGACGCATGACCGCGATGCTGCGTTCGATGGAGCGGACTTCATCTACGCCAAAAACTGGTCGGCCGTTGAGCCCTATGGGGCTATCCTGTCGCAGGATAAACGCTGGACGGTGACGCCGGACGCGATGTCACTGACGAACAATGCCAAGTTCATGCACTGCCTGCCTGTTCGACGCAACATGATCGTGGACGATGCCGTGATCGATGCACCTACGTCCATCGTCATCCCCCAGGCGGCTAACCGCGTGGTATCGGCCCAGACGGTGCTATCCTACATGCTCGAGGGTCTCGCCTGATGCGCGTCATCAAGATCGGTGGTGCCATCATCGACTCGCCGCAATTGCGCGAGCGGGTCCTGAAGGCCATCGCCAACCTTGATGAACCCTGCGTGCTGGTGCACGGCGGGGGAGTTGTTGCAACGCGCCTTGCCCAGCAGCTGGACGTTCCGCAGACGATGGTTGATGGACGTCGCGTGACCGATGCGGCCACGCTGGAGATCGTCGTTATGGCTTATGCCGGCAATGTGAACAAGACACTCATTGCCGAACTGCATGCACTGGGTCGACCCAGTATCGGCGTCACGGGTGCCGATGCCGACCTTGTGCGAGCCCATCGGCGGGTGCATCCCACGCTGGACTTCGGCTTTGTGGGTGACGTTGATCACGTCAACGCCGCGCAGCTGCGGGTGATGCTGGACCAGGGCCTTGGCGTTGTCGTAGCGCCCATCACGCATGATGGCGCAGGGCAGCTCCTGAACACCAATGCTGATACGATGGCGGCGGAGATCGCTATTGCACTTGCAACGACTGCGGGTGATGATGACGTGTCACTGCACTTCGTCTTCGAACATCACGGCGTGCTTGCGTCGATCGATGATCCGTCATCGGTCATTCCCGCGGTTCATGCTGCTGATGTACCGGAGCTTGTCGAGCGTGGAGTCATAACAAAGGGTATGATGCCGAAGATCTCCAATGCCGTCCGTGCTGCGGAGGTAGGCGTGAGTGTGGTGATCCAGCATGCTGATGACTGCGGTACAATGATGGGGACGCGTGTGGTATGATCGACCTTCTCAAGCAGCTCATAGCCACACCGTCGTTCTCCCGTCAGGAGCATGACACAGCTGACATCATCGAAAACGTCCTTCGCTCTGTCGGACGTCCGGTGGCGCGCATTGGTAACAACGTCGTATCGTTTCCGCCGGCTGATGGCAGGCCCGTATGGCTATTGAACTCGCATCACGATACTGTTCGGCCAGGGGGCGGGTGGACGCATGATCCGTTCACTCCAACGGAGACAGATGGACGTCTTTACGGCCTTGGCTCCAACGATGCCGGCGGCGCACTCGTGATGATGCTTGCGGCGTATCTGCACATGTCCGATAAGCCCCTTACCCCGGTGCAGTTTGCCTTTGCCGCAACCGCCGAAGAAGAGGTAAGCGGTGATGGTGGCATGGATCTGCTTACGCGTGAGGTGTTCGACACGTACCCCATTGCCTGCGCTCTTGTGGGCGAGCCCACGCAGATGCAGATGGCGGTTGCTGAGAGGGGGCTCATGGTGCTCGACTGCACATGGC
>JBJTEQ010000261.1:0-6033 GCA_046092945.1 Kapaibacterium sp. (SeqCode) | reverse complement strand
CCGAGGAGGAGTGCCGCGAGCGCGAGCTGACGTACGCCAAGACTCTCAAGGCTAAGCTGCGCCTCTCGTCCAAGGCAGACAAGACGTCGGAAGATTACATCGAAGCGATCGATCAGGAAGTCTACCTTGGTCAGATCCCTGCCATGACGCCACGCGGAACATTCATCATCAATGGTGCCGAGCGCGTAATCGTCGCTCAGCTCCACCGTTCGCCGGGCTGCTTCTTTGACGAAGCGGTGCACCCGAACGGAACAAAGATCTTCTCGGCACGCATCATACCGTTCAAGGGTTCGTGGGTGGAGTTCACGACGGACATTCACGACGTGATGTATGCCTACATCGATCGCAAGAAGAAGTTTCCTGTGACGACGCTTCTACGCGCACTCGGTTACTCGAGCGATGAAGATTTGTTGAACCTCTTCGACCTGACGTATGACGTGCAGGTAAAGAAGCTGACAGATGAGCACCTTGGACGCCGTATCGCAGCGGATGCTGTTGATATGGGAACGGGCGAGATCATTGCCCAGCGGGACATCATCGTTGATGAAGCCCTCGTCGAAGTGCTTCGTGGTTCCGGAGTGGAGTCGAGCCGCGTTTACAAGTACGAGAATCCGAACGACGAACCGATCATTGCCAAGACGCTCGCCAAGGACAACGCTCGCACGCGAGAAGATGCCCTCGAGACGATCTATCGTCAGCTGCGCTCGTCTGATCCACCTGATCTGGATACGGCATGGGGTCTGCTGGAAAAGCTGTTCTTCAATCCGAAGCGCTACGACCTAGGAGTCGTCGGTCGCTACCGTATCAACGAAAAGCTTGGCATGCTTGTGCCGCTTGACGTAACAACGCTTACGGTTGACGACATTGTTTCGATCGTTAAATACCTGATCGACGTTCGTGACGCGAAGATGCCTGTCGATGATATTGACCACCTTGCCAATCGCCGTGTTCGCACAGTGGGTGAGCAGCTCGAGTCAACATTCAACCTCGGTCTGACGCGTATGGCGCGAACGATCAAGGAGCGGCTCTCCGTACGTGACAGTGAAAATGTTACTCCGAGCGAGCTGGTCAACGCACGGACGATCACCAGCGTGATCAATCAGTTCTTCGGAACAAACCAGCTGTCACAGTTCATGGATCAGACGAATCCGCTGTCGGAGATTACCCACAAGCGTCGTACATCGGCTCTTGGCCCCGGTGGTCTTACGCGCGAACGCGCCGGTTTCGAGGTTCGTGACGTTCACTACACGCACTACGGACGTTTGTGTCCGATCGAGACCCCTGAAGGTCCGAACATCGGTCTGATCTCCTCGCTGGCTATTCATGCTCGCGTAAACAAGTTCGGCTTCATCGAAACGCCGTACCGCAAGGTTATCAACGGTGTTGTTACGGAAGACTTTGAATTTCTTCCGGCCGACAAGGAAGAAGGACAGATCATCATTCCTGCATCAACAGCAACGGATGAAAAGGGGCGGATTCTGGGTGACACCGTGAAGGCTCGTCTGAGCGGTGACTACAAAGTCGTTGCTCCGACAGAAGTCCAGTACATGGAGGTCAGCACTGACCAGATCACGTCGCCGGCAGCTTCGCTTATCCCGTTCCTTGAGCACGATGACGCTAACCGTGCACTCATGGGATCGAACATGCAACGCCAAGGAGTTCCGCTGCTTCGTCCAGAAGCACCAATTGTTGGCACCGGCATGGAGGCTCGTGTAGCGCGCGACTCACGCGCGCTGGTACTCGCCGAGGATGACGGGGTGGTGGATTACGTGTGCGCAGACTTTGTGCGCATCGTGTATGATGACAAGCGAAGCGCAGATGAGCGCCTGATTTCGTTTGAAGGCGATCGGACGATCACCTACAACCTTCAGAAGTTCTACCGCACGAACCAGGACACAAGTATCAATCAAAAACCGATTGTTGCTGTTGGCCAGCGCGTGAAGAAGGGGCAACCGATCATCGACGGTGCATCAACCGAAAAGGGCGAACTGGCACTGGGCCGCAATGTGATGGTAGCCTTCATGCCATGGCGTGGCTACAACTTCGAAGATGCTATTGTTCTCAGCGAGCGCATGGTAGCTGAGGACGTCTTCACCTCCATCCACATCGAAGAATACACGCTGCAGGTTCGCGACACGAAGCGCGGCGAAGAAGAGTTTACACGGGAAATCCCGAACGTCAGTGAAGAAGCCACGAAGGATCTCGACGATCGCGGTATTGTCCGCATCGGCGCAAAGATTCGCGAAGGTGACATCCTGATCGGTAAGATCACGCCGAAGGGCGAGACCGATCCGACACCGGAAGAAAAGCTTCTGCGTGCCATTTTCGGCGACAAGGCCGGGGATGTCAAAGACGTATCACTGAAGGCACCTCCGGGACTCAAGGGCACGGTCATTAACACGAAGCTGTTTGCACGCCGTGTTCTGACGAGCGACAGCGAATTCCGTCTCGAGGAAAAGAAGCGCCAGGATCTGATCACCAAGCGTGAGCATCAGGCTCTGCGTGCACTCGACATCGATTGCATTGAGCGTCTCGGACAGATCCTTGACGGTGAAACGTCGATTGGCGTGCGTTCGAGTAACGACACTGTGATCTTCCGCAGTGGCAGCAAGTTCGCAGCGAAGGAAATGCTCGCCAAGTTCGAGTCAGGCAGCTTCCTGCCATCGAATACACGCATCGATCAGGATTGGGTTGCCGACAAGAAGACCATGAAGCTTGTCCAACGCCTGATGGAGAACTTCGAAAACCGCCGCAATGATCTTATTCTCGATGCCCGCATCGAGCGCAATAAGATCGCAGCCGGTGATGAGCTTCAGCCAGGTATCCAGCAGATGGCAAAGGTCTATGTTGCCAAGAAGCGTAAGCTTCAGGTCGGTGACAAGATGGCTGGACGTCACGGTAACAAGGGTATCGTGTCCAAGATCGTTCCTCTCGAAGACATGCCATTCCTTCCGAATGGTCGGCCGGTAGACATCGTGCTGAACCCGCTTGGCGTGCCTTCGCGTATGAACCTTGGACAGCTTTACGAAACTGCTCTTGGTTGGGCTGGACGCGAGCTGGGTATCCACTTTGCAACTCCGATCTTCGACGGGGCTTCGTGGGATCAGGTTGGTGACTATCTCGAGAAGGCCGGACTGCCACGCACTGGCAAGACGGTGCTCTATGATGGTCGCTCAGGTGAAGCGTTCGAAAACGAGGTTACGGTTGGCATCATCTACATGATGAAGCTTTCTCACCTTGTTGAGGATAAGATTCACGCACGTTCGATCGGACCATACTCGCTGATCACGCAGCAGCCCCTTGGTGGTAAAGCCCAGTTCGGCGGTCAGCGTCTCGGGGAGATGGAAGTGTGGGCCCTTGAGGCCTACGGTGCCGCTCATACGCTGCAGGAAATGCTGACACTGAAGTCTGACGATGTTCAGGGTCGCGCCAAGATGTATGAGACACTTGTCAAGGGTGAGAACCTGCCGACACCGGGAATTCCTGAGTCGTTCAACGTTCTTATCCGCGAATTGCAAGGTCTCTGCCTGGATGTCAAGCTCGACTAAGCTTGGCGTCCGGTCACTCTCTTAACTATTGAAACCACGGAATTTTCGCTCGGAGCTACGATGCAATTCCAAAACATCCCGAAGCGCGGTTATGGTTCGATCACCATCCGCATTTCATCACCGGATGACATTCTGAATCGCTCTCACGGTGAGGTTACCAAGCCGGAGACGATCAACTACCGCTCATTCCGTCCGGAAAAGGACGGTCTTTTCTGTGAAAAGATCTTTGGTCCTATCCGCGACTGGGAATGCGCCTGCGGTAAATACAAGCGTATCCGGTACAAAGGTATTGTCTGTGACCGCTGCGGCGTTGAAGTCACGCAGAAGAGCGTGCGTCGCGAGCGCATGGGTCACATCATGCTTGCCGTGCCTGTTGTGCACATCTGGTTCCTGCGGTCGCTTCCGAGCAAGATCGCCGGTGTGATCGGTATGCCAACGAAGGACGTCGAGCGGATCGTGTACTACGAGTCGTACGTCGTTGTTCAGCCAGGGTCAACGGGTCTTCAGAAAAAGGACCTTCTGACGGAGGAGCAATACCTCGAAGTATTGTCAAATCTGCGCCCGGAAGAGCGCAACATGGATGACGAAGATCCGCGCAAGTTCATCGCCCTCATCGGTGGTGAGGCTGTGAAGGAACTTCTGTGTCGTGTTGATGCCGACGAAGATTATTTCAAGCTGCGCGAAACGGCTCGTGAGGATATGTCTCAGGCCAAGAAGGCCGACGTTCTCAAGCGTCTGCGCATTCTTGACGCGTTCCGTACTGCCGAGACTAAGGAGCCAAACCGTCCGGAATGGATGGTTCTGGACATTATCCCAGTTATCCCGCCGGATCTGCGTCCGCTCGTGCCTCTTGAAGGGGGCCGCTTTGCAACGTCTGACCTGAACGATCTCTATCGTCGCGTTATCATCCGCAACAACCGCCTCAAGCGCCTGATCGACATCAAGGCACCAGAGGTGATCCTGCGGAACGAAAAGCGCATGCTTCAGGAGTCTGTCGACGCTCTGTTCGACAACTCACGTCGTGCCGTGCGCAGCGAATCGCAGCGCGCTCTCAAGTCGCTTGCCGACACGCTCAAGGGTAAAACCGGCCGCTTCCGTCAGAATCTGCTCGGTAAGCGGGTGGACTACTCTGGTCGTTCCGTTATCGTGGTGGGTCCCGAGCTAAAGCTCTACGAATGCGGTCTTCCGAAGGACATGGCTGTTGAGCTCTTCAAGCCCCTTATCATTCGCAAGCTCATCGAGCGCGGACACTGCAAGACGGTGAAGAGCGCAAAGAAGCAGGTCGAGAAGAAGACAACGGAAGTATGGGACATTCTTGATACGGTGATCGACGGTCATCCGGTACTTCTGAACCGTGCACCGACGCTTCACCGTCTGGGTATCCAGGCCTTCCAGCCGAAGCTTATCGAGGGCAAGGCCATACAGCTTCACCCGTTGGTAACAACGGCCTTCAATGCTGACTTCGACGGTGACCAGATGGCCGTGCACGTGCCGCTGAGTCACGAAGCGCAGCTCGAATCGCTTCTCCTCATCCTGTCGGCCCACAACATCATGCACACGCAGAACGGCGAGCCGATCGCTGTTCCGTCGCAGGACATGGTTCTGGGCGTGTACTACCTCACCAAGGCCCGTAACGGCGTTAAGGGTGAAGGAAAGATCTTCTCGGGTGAAGAAGAAGTTGTGATCGCTTACAACACCGGACGTATCGCGCTGCACGCCAAGATCAAGGTCCGCCTCAATGGCAAGATGATCGAAACAACGGCTGGCCGTGTGATCCTTAACAAGATTGTGCCGTTTGAACTCGGCTACATGAACGAGATGCTTGGTAAGAAGCGTCTGCGCCAGGTGATCGCCGACTGTTTCCGTAAGGCTGGTCTTGCCAAGACGGTGGAGTTCCTTGACAAGCTCAAGGAAACCGGCTTCATGACTGCAACTCGCGGTGGTCTTTCGGTGTCGATCGCAGACGTTGTTGTGCCGGCTGAGAAGGTCAACATCATTGACCGTGCTCAGAAGGAAGTCGACAAGATCGAAGACTATTACCACTCCGGTGTTATCACCGAAGGTGAGCGTTACAACAAGATCATCGATACGTGGTCGACAGCTACGAACCGCGTAGCTGATAAGCTCTATAACGAGCTCGCATCGAACAAGGATGGTTTCAACACCTTCTTCATGATGCTCGATTCGCAGGCACGGGGCTCCAAGGAGCAGATCCGCCAGCTTGCCGGTATGCGCGGTCTGATGGCCAAGCCACAGAAGACGGCTGCTGCCTCGTCGGCCGAGCTGATCGAGAACCCGATCATCTCGAACTTCAAAGAAGGCCTGACGATCCTCGAGTACTTCATCTCCACGCACGGTGCCCGTAAGGGTCTTGCCGATACGGCACTTAAAACGGCTGATGCAGGTTACCTTACGCGTCGTCTGGTGGACGTAGCTCAGGATCTGGTGATCACCGAAGAGGATTGCGGAACCCTGCGCGGCCTGA
>JBJTEQ010000260.1:0-2016 GCA_046092945.1 Kapaibacterium sp. (SeqCode) | reverse complement strand
CATCATCCTCGCTGAAGAGCATCTTGAAAAGCGTCGAGAAATTCTGACGGATCTGCTCGAAGGTCGTGGTGAACTTCAGGCGTGCCGTTTCGTTGATCTGGGCGATGGTCTCGTTCAGCGTGCGCTCGCTCTCGGTGAGATCGGCAAGCTGCTGATTCAAGAACTGCAGACGCTCGTTCTCTCGGTCGTGCTCTTCGAGGGCCAGAAAGTTCACATTGCCCATGGAGGTCAGACGCCGACGTAGGTCCTGGACCCCGGTGCGGATCTCGTCAACAGTTTGCTCAGACTCCGGAGTAACAGGGTCTTCGGGCACTTCAATGTCAAGCTCATCCTGAGCGCGACGCACGTGCGATTCGATACGGATCTTCACCTCGTTCAAACGAACGTCGGCATCGTACTGTTCGGTGACGATTCCCTCGAGAACCTTCCGGAGTTGACGTAGTTCCTCAGCAAGCGACAGCACAAGTGATGAGTACTCGCGGACCTTAAGATCAAGGGATTCACGGACAGACTTTGCCTCGGTGAGACGCGCCGACACAGTGGCCGCATCCAGCTCCCGCGCCTGACGATCCTCAACAAGTTGAGCAAGTTGCTTCTGCAGATCCTCACGTTCCTGAACGCGCTGTTCCTTGCGCTGCTCAATGGTCATCGTCTGATTCGTCAGACGTCCCTCATCCGAGCGCAGCGTCTGCAGTTCTCCTTGAAGTCTCACAAGCTGCAATTCGACATGGCGTTGCTGGCTGACGCAGCCTGCGTGCTCACGTTCGCACTCACTCATCGCCGATGCAGATGCATCAAGGTGCGTCTGAGCATCTGCTGCCTGCTGCTTCGCATCGGCCACAACCAGTTCAGCCGTCGTAAGGTCTGCTGACTGTCCGTCGAGTTCAGACTGCAGAGCATCCACTTCGCTACGCAGAGCCCCTTGCTGAGTTTGGACGTCCTCAATGCGTGTTCGCATGGCGTCGATGCGCTGCTGACGGTCATTGCGGAGCAATGCCATCTTTCGTACCTCATCGCCAAGGCGACGCAGGTCAATGGTGGCTAGTTCTTCTTTGACCTCACGCAGGGCCGAATCGGTTACGTCGATCTCTTTCTCCAGGCCATCTATCGACACACGCAGCTGGTCGATACGCTCGCGACGTCCAACGCGCACTCCTTCGGTGCGGGAGACAGATCCACCGCGCACGGCGCCGGCAGCATGCACGATCTCGCCGGAAAGGGTCACGGCAGCCTGCACGCCCGGACGCGTAATTGCCTGCCATGCAACGTCGGCACTGCTGACGATGAGCGTTGATCCAAGGATGCTGCGAAGGGCACTACGAAGCTGGTCATCAGACTTGACGACTTCCGATGCCCATCCGATAGCTCCGTCGAGTTCCACCGATGAAGGGGGCTCAACAACCGTCCGGATTGCATCGCGGCATAAGAATGTTGCCTTACCGACATTGTTTTTTGAGAGTGCGACAATTGCCTGCTGCGCTTCTGCGCGATTGGCCACCACGAAATACCGTCCGGCCTCTCCCAGTGCAGCTTCGATCGCTACGCGGTAGTCAGGATCGGTGTTGATGATCTCGGCAAGCGTGAGCTTCTCACCCGAGGGTTGCCACTCGGGTGTGTTGAGCAGAAACTTGCTCGATTCCGTTGTGTCGACGAGTCCGCTCAGAAACTCCTGCGATGCCCGGCTGTGGGCAAGTGCTGAACGCAGATCTTCTGAATCTTTCTGTAGAGTCTCACGTTTGGCCTGCAGTTCGATCTGACGTTGCTCGGCATTGTGCAGTCGACCTTCCGCCTCTGCTAGCTGTGCATCGATCTGCGGCAGGTCAGCCCCTTCCCGTTCGATCTGCTGTTCCACGTCGGTAAGGCGGTCGTGGGACTGACGCAGGCGATGCTCGAGGTCTGTGCGGCGGCGATGAAGTGACTCGATCTGGATTCGAAGGCGGTCGGCCGCAGACATTCGCTCGGCAAGGTTTGCCCGGGCGCTTGTCAGCGATTCACGTAGTGTTGCTACATCAGCAC
>JBJTEQ010000259.1:0-5063 GCA_046092945.1 Kapaibacterium sp. (SeqCode) | reverse complement strand
GGCCGGACTTCTGGTAGGGGGCGCACTGCCGTTTGCCTTTAGCGCCATGACAATGAAGAGCGTGGGCAAGGCTGCCTTTGCGATGATCGAAGAAGTGCGCCGTCAGTTCCGCACCATTCCGGGTCTGATGGAAGGCAAGGCCAAGGCCGATTATGCGAAGTGCGTTGACATTTCAACGGCTGCGTCGATCAGGGAGATGATCGCACCGGGTCTGCTCGTGATCCTCTCGCCCCTTGTCGTCGGATTTCTTTTCGGTGTGCAGATGCTTGCCGGGCTCCTCATCGGCTCTCTGGTTGTGGGCGTGATGCTTGCCATCAGCATGGCCAACTCCGGTGGTGCCTGGGACAATGCCAAGAAGTACATTGAAACCGGTGTGCATGGCGGTAAGGGCTCCGATACGCACAAGGCAGCAGTTGTTGGTGATACCGTTGGTGATCCGTTCAAGGATACATCGGGTCCGGCCCTCAACATTCTTATCAAGCTGATGGCCATCATCTCGCTGGTGTTTGCCGGTGCGTTCGCCTCAAGCGGTGGCATTCTTCTGCGCTAATTCCGACTGACTTCATTTCAAGCCCTGGCGTGCGGGAACCGCGCGCCGGGGCTTTCTGTTTCATCGCACTTCACATTCTTTCTGCACAGGAATACGATGCGTTCAGCATGGCTCTGCATTCTTGCCGTTCTGGCAAGCTCAACAATCAGTCTCATCGCTCAATCAGCCGGCACGATTACCGGTAGCGTAAAGAACTCCGCAACACAGGAAGCACTCGTTGGTGTTACGGTGCGCATCGAGGGTACCAAGCTTGGTGGTTTCACCAACACCAAGGGGGAGTTCACAATCAAGAATATCCCTCCGAAGTCGTACACGATCGTTGTCAGCTCGGTAGGGTACAAGACGAAGTCCCTCTTCAACACGGTCGTCACCTCGGGTAACATCGTCAACCTGACTGTTGACCTTGAGCCGACGTTCTCGGAAGCTAAAGAGATCGTTGTGGAAGCCACAACATTCGGTAAGCGCTCCGAAACGCCCCTTTCCGTTCAGAGTCTCACCACGGAAGAGATCCGCAGTAATCCCGGAGGTAACTTCGATATCTCACGCGTGCTGCAGGCGCTGCCGGGAGTTGGCGGTGCAACGGGCGGCGCGAGTTTCCGCAATGACATTACGGTGCGTGGAGGTGGACCCAGTGAGAACGTCTATTATCTCGATGGTATCGAGATCCCGCAGATCAACCACTTTGCCACGCAGGGCAGCGCAGGAGGTCCGGCTGGCATTCTCAATGTTGCGTTTATCGAGGACGTCAACCTCAGCTCATCATCATTCGGCAGCGGATACGATAATGCTCTTTCGTCGGTCATTGCCGTTACACAGAAGGAAGGCAATAAAGAGAAGCTGCAGGGCAATGTTCGCGTCAGTGCCACTGAAGTCGCACTTACGTTTGATGGGCCCGTGAGTGAGAAGACAACATTCATCGCCTCGGCGCGACGCTCGTATCTCGATCTTCTCTTTACTGCCATCGACCTGCCCATCAGGCCGAACTTCTGGGACTTCCAGTTCAAGACCACTACGCAGTTCGATAACAAAACCTCGCTGACCGTTCTTGGCGTTGGCGCAATCGACTTCTTCAAGTTCGGCGTGCCGCGCGAGCTCACACCGGAAAAGGAGTTTGTTCTGCGGTCTGCCCCTTCGGTAGATCAGTGGAACTATACCATTGGTGCATCGTTCAAGAAGGCACTCGATAATGGGCAGCTGTTCGTGTCGCTCAGCCGAAACATGTTCGACAACCAGCTCCTTCGTAACGAAAAGGATAATGCCGGAAACATAGTCGGAGTTGGTTTCAGCGTGAGTTCTCAGGAGATCGAGAACAAGGGTCGCATTGAGTACCGGCACTTTGCAAAGGATCTTGCTCTGAAGGCGGGTGTTCAGGCGCAGTACTCCAAGTACAACAATGCAACGCTCAATCGGCTGTCTCCCACGCTGGTTCTCAACTTCGAATCGGCCATCGACTTCTTCCGCTACGGTGCCTACGTTGATGCCACCACGAGCGCCTTCAACAATCGACTTCAACTGTCAGGGGGCTTGCGTTTCGATGGAAACACGTTTATGGCCGTTGGAAATGAATTCTGGCGGACGATCTCTCCACGCATGTCGGCGTCGTTCATTCTCGACTCATCGTGGAACATCAATGCCTCTGTCGGACGCTATTACAAGCTTCCTCAGTACACGATCCTTGGCTATCGGGATGCCGCAGGTACACTCGTGAATCAGAACACTCAGTACATCGGCACAACGCACGTTGTTGCCGGTGTCGAGTTCGTGCCCGAGCCGAGCATTCGGATGACGGTAGAAGGATTCTACAAGACCTACACTGACTATCCAGTGTCGCTGATCGACAGCGTATCGCTGGCCAACCGCGGCACCGACTTTGGCGTCGTAGGAAATGAGCCTGTAGCAAGCCTTGGAACTGGACGTGCCTACGGTGCTGAAGTGTTCTTCCAGAAGAAGCTGACGGAACAATTCTTCACTACGGTGTCATACACGCTGCTGTTTAGCGAGTTCACTGGATTGTATTCAAGCACCTACATCCCTTCTGCGTGGGACTTCCGACACCTGGTCTCCGGTATCGTTGGCTATAAGCTCGGAGATGGCTGGGAATTCGGTGGCAAGTTCCGATATGCAGGGGGCTCGCCCTTCACTGCTATCGACACCGCAGCCTCGCGTCGCCTGTATCTCCTCACGGGCCAGGTACAGCTCGACAATCAGCGCCTTAATCAACAGCGCCTTAATGCTTTCCGTCAGATCGATGTTCGGATCGACAAGAAGTGGTCGTTTGAGGCATGGTCGCTCGACCTCTTCATCGACGTGCAGAATGTTCTTGGCTTTACTCTCGATGCTCCGCAGCAGTACACGTTTGCCCGCAACGCCGACAACACCGATTGGGTAAGCACGGATGGTCAACCGGTGCGGCCGGATGGTTCCAACGCTACCCCGGTGTTCCTCAATAATCAGTCAACGCTCGTTACACCGACGATTGGTATCATCATCGAGTTCTAATGACTGACGATAAGGGCCGTATATTCGGTCCTGCATGGTCAGGAATTCATTCATACCAACGTTTATGACAGAGCGGCGCGTGTTCCAATCGTGTGCGGTTGCGGCAGCCCTGCTCCTTTCGGTGGTGTCGGCGTTATCAGCCCCCTACTTTGAGGGACGCATCCGGCTAACGGTGCGCGATAGTGTTCGTGCCAAAGACATTCCCGTAACGATCACCTATGCCTGTGATTCATCGAGCGGGGACAACCGTCCGCTTGTTGGCACTGGCAGCGGAACGATTCCGACGTTTGGTGTTGCCGTTGTTGGGCATGGGTATCAAATGCCGGTTACGGCGTACAAGACACTGGCCACAACGATCTGTCAGAACGCCGCAAACTTTGTGGTAGTGCTGCCCGAGACCGGCTCTGGGCTCTTTCCCAATCATAACGACTTTGCTCAGGACATGGCGGCTGTTGCGGCATACATGCAGCGTGAAGGCAAGCGCAAGGGGTCGATCTGGGAAGGGCATATCCGTGACGAGACCATCCTCGCCGGACACTCCATGGGAGGGGGCGCAACATTCATCGCAGCAAAGGCAATGCTTCAGGCCGGTACGCCGAGGCTATCCGGCGTTATCGCCTTTGCGCCGGCTGAGACCAATCCAAGCTCATCAGCGGCTGCAGCGTCGGTAACGTGTCCGACGCTGATCATCGCCGGAGGCGTAGACTGTGTGACGCCCCTTGGTTCGACTGTGCAGCCGATCTACGACAAGCTCTCGGCACCATGCAAGGTTCTCGCCGTGATACCCGGGGCGAGTCACTGTCAGTTCGCCGATGCAAACTCCACCTGCAATCTTGGCGAGCTCAACTGCAAAGCAACAGTCACCCGCGATGCGCAGTTTGCCCGCTGCTGGCAGTATGTGAACCGCTTTCTTGCAAAGAGCGACGATGTGGCGCGCGTGATCGACAACACGCAGGTGCAGACCACCATGGTGTTTCCGTCGGCCGCTGATGTTGCGCTGGGCAAGAGCGATGGATGTGTTGGCGATACTGTCAGCGTGCGATACACCGGTACGGCGAAGGATGTCCTCTGGCTACCGGATAGCATCCGCTCGGCTGTGCTATCGACGAAGATTGGTCGGGATGGAACGCCCCTTTCGCTGGTTATCACGACATGTTTCAGCACAACGCGCATCGATACGATCGTACGTACGGTTCCCATGCCGACGGCGCAGATCGTTGGCGACTCATTGATGTGTCCCGGAGATTCCGTGCGGCTTTCCGTTCGCACAAATGCCAGCAGTACGAATCCTGTCTCCGTCCGCTGGTCCACTGGTGAAACCACCGAGAGCATCGCTGTGCGTCAGCCTGGCACGGTCGTTGTTACCGCCACGAGCGGACGCGGCTGTGGCAGCGCAACGACCACGAAATCAATTGCTACTGTTGACGTACCACGATTCACTCTGCAGCTCACAGGCGATACGATCCTCTGCGATAGCAAGGGGGCTATCCAGCTCTCCCTGCAGGGCGAGACCGACCGGATCGAGAGGGTGCGATGGAGCACTGGCGACACGTCCCGGAGTATCAGTCTTCGTGAGCCCGGTCGATATGTTCTATCGGCTGCCATCGTTGTCCGTGGTGAGCGCGTTTGCGCTGGCTCAACCGACACCATCGCAGTGAACCTACAACTCGTTACGCCTCCCGTTCCAGTTATCCGCTACGAGCGCGACACGCTGTGGTCAACACCGGCAGACTCGTATCAGTGGATGTTCCAGGGGGCGCCCCTTGCCAATGCTCGAACAATGTTTCATGTTCCAACGAAGTCCGGCTCGTACGCCGTCATCACAACGCGGGATGATGAAGGGGCCTGCAAAGCGCAAAGCGCTTCCTACCCTGTAACGCTGACTTCCGTGCACGAGGAACAGCGGATGCCACAGCTGGCAGTTGCTGCCGGGCTTCTGCGCATTGCCGCGTCGGCGGGAACGCATGTTGTCCATCTCCGCGATCTGCGCGGCGAAACGGTGCTTCTTCGCAAC
>JBJTEQ010000258.1:0-9312 GCA_046092945.1 Kapaibacterium sp. (SeqCode) | reverse complement strand
GCAATAGTGATGGCGTTAGCACTGTCGGGAAAGATCGAGAACCATTGAAGCGTTGTACCAACAAGGCGCAGGCGGCTGCCGTCGGTAAATCAAGATGTCCGTCGCTTGTAAGGACTACCCGCCCCTTCGCACCAGCAGGTTCCATGGGAAGACCGATGAGCGAGGTGTCGAGATCTACTTCATGGTCAATGGCAAACCGATAGGGATTGGCAAGGGGCTGAGCATTCACCACATACATTGCCGGCACCAGCATGGCGAGTGCAACGAGCACTGTGAAGCAGTTTGAACGATAACGTGACATGACAAACCTCATCGAGCGATCTGGATTGGTGTGTGAGCGATGGTACGCCCGACGTGAAGCGAGATAACGTACGTACCACTCGGAAGTCCCTGAAGGTCGAGACGTCCGACGCCTGTCCATGAATCGACTGGTGTTGTTGTCTGCCGGACCCCTCGCAGGTCGGTTAGAACGAGGTGGGCATCGGCATTTTGATCAACATTCACACGGACAACAACGAAGTCAGCGGCGGGGTTTGGTCCAACGCTGATGAATGCTTCGCGCGATGCGGTGTCATCAACACCCGTTGGCTTACTCCGGAAAAGTCCCGGAGCCCGCGAGCTGAAGTCGCGATACAGAAGCTGCTGCGAGGCACTTGCGGCCATACCAAACCATTGCATCAGCACGCTGGAATAGACATCGCGGTAATCATACTGCATCAGCATGTCGCCGATAGGATCGAGGTTCACCAGATCGGGATTTGACCCATACACCTTGCCGCCATTGACCTGTGCGCCAAAGGCGAAGAGTGGTGCTGCCGTACCGTGATCCGTACCGACGCTGCCGTTTTCATAGACGCGGCGTCCAAACTCGGAGAACGTCATGCCGGCCACACGCTCTCCGTGACCGCGACTTTTCATTTCCTGCATGAAGGCCTGCACGGCGTCACTGAGTTCGCGCAGCAGATTAGCATGCGTGCCAAGCGTTGCATCATCGGTAGATGTCTGGCTGGCGTGCGTATCGAAGTTGTTGTTGGCCCAGGAGATCAGAAAGATGCGTGAGCGCAGTCCGCCGCTGATGAGCTGCGATACCACCTTCAGTTTGGCTCCGATGTCGGTTGTCGGAAAGGTAACTGATGTGGCTCCAGACTTATCATTGGCATCCTTCACCACGGATGCATACACATCAGCGCTTCGCGCGATGTTTCGCATGAATGTTACTTCGCGTCCAGCCGGCGTGTCTGACTGATCGCTGCTTGGGACCTCACCCGCACCACCACCACCGTTGACGAGCCGATAGAACTCATCCGGATCGCGGAAGCTGATACCCATCGGTCCGGCCGAACCAAGCAGTCCAAGCGACGTCGCATTACCAATCTGCACCGCCAGCGGATGAGCTGGCAGCTCCGTCGGATAGGAAGGGGCGAGCGTCTGCAGGTATCGTCCAACCCATCCCGTGGAGCCCATCACGTCTGCATCGGTAGCCGTAAGCCAGATGTCCGTTCCACGGAAATGCGATCGGTCGGGATTAGGATACGTAACGCCTTGAACGATAGCCAGCTTACCCTCGTCATAGAGCGAGCGGAAACCCGCCATGGCCGGATGCCAGCCGAGCGTATCGTTGATTCGGAGCGTTTTGTTCTTCGGGATCGCGATTGTTGGACGTCGTTCGTAGTAGCGAGGATCTGACTGCTGCACATCGGTATTGAGTCCATCGTTGCCCCCTGCAATCTGGTTAAGCACGAGGACGCGGTCCTGATCCTCGAGCAACTGATGCAGCCTGGGATCGCCCCCTGCCAGAGCCTGAACGCTGAAGGAATCGATCAGCGTCGGCAGGGTGGCAACGGCCATGCCCCCGCCAGCAGCGGCACGAAGGAAAGATCGACGGTGCATCGAGTTGGTGTTTGGCGCGTCATTCGATGAAGTTTTCATGGTGGTTTTCTCCGTCGATCACATCAGTTGAAACTCTGGCATGCGCACGATGGCCTGGATCAGGAACCGTGCACGCTGAACGGCCGAGGGAGCATTAACATCCCACTCATACTTCTGGGCACCGGCAAGCATGATCTCCAGCAAGACCTCATGCTGTTGCTTGGTGATCGGCATTGGCAGCAGAACAGCTGCGACGTTTGTCACGATCTTCTCGGCGTCGTTGGCATCCGGAAGCTGTTTCAGAAATGCGATGACATCCGGAACAACAGCCTTACCGGCATCATCGGTCAGCTTAGAAGAGCTACCGATCTGACGTCCGTCAACAAAGCTTTCGCCAAAGCGCTGACGTTGCGGAAAGGTCGAACTGGTGATCCACGCATGGTGTCCTTTCCAACCTTCAACCGTTGGCGGATAGAACGGCTCCTGCGTCAGACGAGCCATGACCTGTCCTGCATAGGCGCGGCTGACAGTGGTTGCACCGAGCATCGAGGATAGTCCAACAACAAGCTCCAGCGGACTCTTGATAAGAGCCCCACGGAGCTTGGCATCAAAGAAATACTCGGACGTCAGAAGTGTATTCAGAACGGTGCGAATGTTGTAGCTCGACGTCTTGAGGAGTGCCGCAACGGCATCGATAGATTCCGGTGTAGGATCTGGCTCGACATAGTTGCGTAACAGCTTGCGGGCCACAAAACGACCGCAGGCTGGCTGATCAAGCGTAATGCGGATCACATCCTGCCACTCCCACGCACCGGTCTGACCAAGGATCGACTTCTCTCCAAGGTCTGCGAGCTGACGGTTATACGAGCCGGTCAATCCGGTTATACGCCAGCCAGTAAATGCCCGGGCAGCCTCAAGGACGTCGCGCTCGGTATAGTTACCCACGCCGAGTGAGAACAACTCAAACCACTCACGTGCAAAGTTTTCGTTGGCTCGCCCCTTAACACTTTGGTCGCCATTGAGATAGCGCAGCATGGCCGCATCGCCGACAATGCGTCGCGACATTTCCGCGTAATCATAGGCGTTGGAGCGGAGCATCTGGTGCTGACCGACCATCCAGTGGGCGATGTACACGTTCAGGTAATCACTCGTGAACGTATTGTGCCAGAGTATGATCAGCCGCTCACGAGGGGATGTCGACGTCATTGCCCTGTCAAGCCACCACACCTGCATCTCTACCCACAGACGGTAGGCATCATTGAAGTTCGTGATGTTCGGCGTCTGAGAGGCCCACGATGGAGATGGGAAGGGGGCTTCCGGGGCATCCAGGAGCATCTTGACCGCTTCTGCCGGAGTCGTACCCACGAGAGCCGTTGCCCTCGCATAGGTTGGATGAAGTGTCGTGCGACGCAGGAGATGCAGCGCATCTTCAAGCGTCAGGACCGTGCTCCGTTGACGTAAATCTGCCATAGGGTTGTCACCAATGGTGAAGGTACAATCACATTCAAACGCACCGGCCCACAGGACCTGCGTATTCCGATTGCCAACATACGTACTTTTGTGGGTTGAAAAATACCAATTCCGGAGACCCAAATGGCCGACTCATCGACCCAGAAACGTTCACAGACAGCACAGGTATCGACCGCGGAGAAGTACGGAACATATCTCGCGTACGGGGCGATCTTCCTCGTTGTAGTGGCGTTCTTTGCCGACGCATTGTTTGGGGGAAAGAACTTTATGAGTGGTGGCGATAACGTGGCCTTCTACTCGTTCGTCCCCTTCCTTAATGCGGCAAAGGAGTCGGGCGAGTTCCCGCTCTGGATGCCCTACATCTTCGGTGGCATGCCATCACTGGCATCATTCCTCGCTGCCGGCGACCGCACGTGGGACTTTGTTGGTACAACCCTCTTTGCGATCCCGCGTGCCATGGGCGATGCCACGAGCAACGATACCACTCGTCTGGTGCTTTGGTACATCATCTACGGCTGGGGCGTTTTCACTCTTGCCCGACAAAAGGGGCTCGACAAGATGGTGGGCGTGTTTTCGGCCATCGGAGCCGTGATGAGCACCTTCGTCATCGTCTGGATCATGATCGGACATAGCACCAAGCCGGTGTCGATGGCTACTCTTCCATGGCTCTTGCTTGCTCTCGAGCGACTGCGCGAGCGCTTTACACTAGGAAATCTCTTCCTGCTCATCCTGCCCCTTATCGTGCTCGTTTCTGCCACCCACCCGCAGATGATGTTTTATATCGGCTGTGCATTGGGACTCTACATGATCGTTGAGCTCATCGCTCGCCTGCTGACAAAGTCCGGCTGGATGGACGTCCTGAAGGCAGGGGGTGGACTGGCCATCGCCGGGTTGATCGCACTGTCGACCCATGCCGACATGTTCATGGCCACGCGTCACTACACACCCGAGTCAACACGTGGTTCGGCGCCGCTGGTTCAGTCAACGAAGAACAACCAGGATCAGTCAGGAGGTAACGATTACGACTATGCCACCAATTGGTCCTTCTCGCCGGGCGAGATGTATACGTTTCTCGTACCGAACTACTACGGCTTCGGCAACACCACGATCAAGACGAGCCGGAGCGCTCCCGCGCAGCGTGCAATGCTGTATTGGGGACAGATGCCATTTACTGATGCAGCGAACTACATGGGCATTGCTGTGCTCGTGTTCGGCCTCATCGGGGTGTGGCAGTACCGGAAGGATCCGTTCGTGATATTCCTGACCGTGCTGGGGGCATTCTCACTGCTGCTGTCGATGGGGAAGAACTTCCCTGTGTTGTACAACATCTTTTTCGACCTTGTACCGGCGTTTAACAAGTTCCGAGCCCCCTCCATGGCCCTGTGCCTTCTGCAGTTTTCGCTACCGATGCTGGCCGGGTATGGACTGACGGCAGTAATCGGCTGGGGCAAGAACTCAACCGCAGCAACGCGCAAGGCCGCTCTCTGGGTGTTCATCGGAACTGTTGTCATGTCGGCTGTTGTCTTTGCCGTTGCCTCCGACGAGAACGACTACAAGGACGAGGTCAATCGCGCCTTCACTGCCAAGCGTAATCAGGCGGCACCGGCGGAGTATCTGGATATTGTGTACAACGAGATGCATGCTGATTCGCTTGCAGCGATGTTCTACCTCGTGATCGTTGGTGGGCTCATCGTGTTGGCAGCTCGCGGTGCACTGAAGCCAACTGTGATGGTGCTGCTGTGCATCGGGCTCTTGACGGCTGATCTCTGGCGCGTTGATCGAAGACCATACGAACCCAAGAAGGGATCACCAGAGCAGAATGTTTTCGCTGCCACCGATGTGGTGCAGTTTCTGATGAGCGACAATTCGGTGTATCGCGTCTGCGACCTTTCGCAGCAGGTTCCGGATAATTGGTGGGCCTACCACTTCATCGAAAGCGTCGGCGGATATTCCTCGGCCAAGATGCGGGTATACCAGGATATGCTTGATGTTGCAGCGCCGGGTGCCGGACGTCAGCCGGTGCCCGGCAACAGCATGATCCTGAATCCGTTCCTCTGGAATCTGCTGAACGTCAAGTACGTTATCTCTGACCGTCAGCTTTTCCCCGGCGTTGCGCCGGCATTTCAGTCACAGGAAACCGGTGTGCTGGTATATCGCAATGATGACATGCTCCCACGCGCTTGGTTCGTGGATTCCGTCCGGGTTGAATCAGATCGTCGACGCTTGCTGGAATCCATGCGTGACGGAACATTTGATGCCCGTCGCACAGCATATGTCGAGCAGACGTTCAACGGCATGAACGGATTGTCTTCAGACTCAACTTCCACGGCACAGGTCACCGAAAAATCCAACCACAAGCTTGGAATCAAGACCACATCGTCAGCACCACAGCTTCTGGTTGTCAGCGAAGTCTATTACAGCGAATGGAAGGCCACCATCGATGGCAAACCCGTCGAAACGGTCAAGACCAACTTCCTGCTTCGCGGAGTTCCCGTTCCAGCCGGAAGCCATACGGTAGAGTTCCGATTCGAAAGCCCATCCTTCGAGCAGGGACGCACGATCAGTCTTGCCGCCAATGGCCTTACTCTGCTGATCGGCATTGGCGGTTTGCTCACGTGGCGTCGTGAACGTGAGCAGGCCAAGGTAGCGGCATGACGAATGAGCTGCATGAACGGTGTCGGAAATCAATCGCCGAGCACGGCGCTCTGGTGCTGTCATCGCAGGAGCTTGCCGAGATGTCTCAGGAAGATGCTGAGGACGTGCGTCAGGCTTTCGGCAAGCAAACACTGCTGAAACTTCCTGGGCATGAGATCGCCTTCTTTGAATGGTTGCGTCAGACTGACACAGCCGTATGGTCGGATCTCTGGGGTGACGCCGAGCAAGCCCCCTACCTCGTATCGCTTGCCTTCCTCAAGGACTTTGTCGGTGCCTCTGGTAATGGGGCATTCCTTATCTGTGATCTGCAGACGCAGGACAACTACTTCTTCACTCCGGACATGCTCCTGGAGAAAGAGTCTACCGATTTCGTGAACGCCGTGCGTGAGCGATTCCTCGGTGGCGAAAACCTAACGGTTGAGCAGGCCCTGACGGTTGAGATCTCTGCCGGACTCGTTGACATCTGGCACTTCGCCTACCTGCGTGGCGTGGATCTTCAGCGCGCAAAGCGCGCCGTGGCATCGCTCGTTGAGGACCGCATCATCGTGCACGTTCCAACGGCTGATCATCTATCAACGTACTTCGACGTTGGATAGCACGTATGCTCGTTCTCAAGTTTGGCGGAACTTCGGTTGCCACAGCAGATGCCCTGAGAGCCGTTGCATCGATCATTGACGACCGACGTGGGGAGACCGACGGGATCATTGTCGTGCTGTCAGCGACATCTGGCACTACAACACAGTTGCTCGACATCACACGTCAGGCCGGAAGCGGCGAGTCGTATCGTTCGGCTCTTGATGATCTTCTCAACCGACATCGCAGCATTGCAACAGAGCTGCTCGGTTCGGCTACGTTTATTGAAGAACTCTGTGATGCATGTTTGGATTACGCCGATGCTGTTGCATCGCTCGGCGAATGGAATACGGCTACACTCGATGGAATGGCAGCCTTCGGCGAACTCTTCAGTTCAACGGTTCTGCATCACTTCCTCATTCAGAGCGGAATGGTATCATCGCTCATCGATGCACGTGCACTGATCGTGCACGACAGTGATGCTCACACAGTGGACAGAGAGGCAACAGCACTGAGGTGCACGGATCGACTCTCACCGGTACTTCAGGCAGGAAATGTGATCGTGACCCAGGGATTCATTGCTTCTGACCATCAGGGTCGCACGGTGACGTTGGGAAGGGGCGGCTCGGACTACTCTGCGGCGATCATCGGAGCAAGCATAAAGGCGCGCGAGATCCTCATCTACACCGACGTCAGCGGAGTGTATTCGGCAGATCCACGTATTGTGCGTGATGCTCGCCCCCTGCCTTCGATTCCCTTTGAGCAGATGAAGGAAATGGCGCTGTACGGGGCAAAGGTGCTCCATCCGGAGACGATAACACCGGCAGTGCAGGCGGGAATACCGGTTCGCGTCTTGAACACATTCTCTCCGTCAGACGAAGGAACGTACCTCACTGCTGCTACCGTGACATCAACCGATTCGTGTGCCGTTTCACTTCTTCGTAACGTCACAATCATCACGGGTGACGCAGAGTTAGCGAACCACCTTAGAGCGCAGAGTTCGCTTCGTAAGCATATCGTACTGTCTCACGGAACGTTTCATTGGTCGATGACTGCGGTACTGATCTCCGATGAGATGATCAACCGACAACTAGAGATCGCAGTGCTGAACCACGAGCATACGAAGCGTTCGGCCAGCATGGTAATAGTCACGGGCTGCGAAGCAGATACTGCTCACACAGCCCGGATGATTTCGGCGGAACTTGAAACGCTACAGGGCAGAGCTCGGATAATGCCGATGTCGGATTCATGCATCGCAGCTATAGTGGATCCCGAAGGTGCCGACGATTGCGCTCGCGCCCTGCATGCAGTGGTTACTCGTCGACCAGACCAAGCTTGATGGCTTCGCGAACTGCGCCGATGTGACGCAGAAACAAAACGAAGCACACTCCTGATACTGCGATACGGAATTCCGTGACGTCTGGACATGAAACGAACATCGTTGCCTGTAGAGAGCTGTTCGGCAGACTCCATGCCAGCACTGCCGTTGCGATGATGCCCGACATCGAAGCAATGTGTACCTGCTTGCGGATCGCATAATTCCCCGTGAGATACCCAAGAATCCAGAACACGAGCGGCAACGGATTCATCGCCGTCAAGCATCCTGTTGCCGTTGCCAGCCCCCTACCTCCATCGAACTTGAGGAAGATCGAGTAGTTGTGTCCGAGTACTACGCCAACAGCAGCCCATGCCGTGGCAGCGAAGTTCGAGCCATGGAAGTGCTGTGCAAGCAGCACGATGATCGCGCCCTTTGCCATGTCCGCCAGCATGACGCCGATACCGGCAGCCTTACTTTGACTTACGTCATACAGATTACGTGCACCGACGTTACCCGTGCCCTCTTTGCGGATGTCGGTACCTGCCATGATGCGTCGCACCACCCAGGCAGTTGGAAATGAGCCGATGATGTAGGCAACACCGGCAATGGCGAGTAGCCCCAGATTCATGTTCTCCCCTTGAGTAAACGGAGTTGAAGAAGTGAAATAGCCATGAGAATGAGAAAGATAAGGTAGGCAATGGCGCTTGCATACCCCATTGAGTCAGATTGTTCGAATGCCTGATGATACACTTCGTACACCAGGGTAGATGTTGCGCCGAGTGGACCGCCCTTGGTCATCACATATACCTCGACAAACACCTGAAAACTCTTGATGCTGTTGATAACAACCACGAAGAGCAACGTTGGACGAAGCAGTGGCAGTGTGATGCGCGAAAACTGCTGCCATGCCGATGCTCCGAGAAGATCGGCGGCTTCGTAGAGATCCTTCGGAATGGCCTCCATGCCGGCAAGGAACAGCACCATATAGTAGCCCGCTGAGATCCACACATCCATCATCATGATGGCCGGCAGTGCCGTGCTCGGGGAAAGGAGCCAGCCGTCGGCGGGATATGGGGCGCCCATCATTGCACAGATGGCATTGACGTATCCATCACGAGCATAGAGGTTGGTGAACACGAGGGCGATCACCACCAGAGACGTGACTGACGGAAGGAAGAACGACGCGCGGAAGAATGACGCCAGACGCGGCGAGCTCCTGCGGACTGCTAGGGCCAGGCCGATGGCCAGT
The DNA here is from genome assembly GCA_046092945.1 of Kapaibacterium sp. (SeqCode). GTDB lineage: Bacteria > Bacteroidota > Ignavibacteria > Kapaibacteriales > Kapaibacteriaceae > UBA10438. Next base: position 178 of record JBJTEQ010000258.1, on the reverse strand, counting down.
GCCGTTGTGATCGGCACGGTTCCAAACGTAAAGAGGGCCGTGTTCGAGAGTGCATTCCAGAAATCCTTGTCCTGAAAGGCCCGACGGAAATTATCGAGCCCGATAAAGGTCATCTCATTGGTCAGCGTTTTGTAGTCGCTCAAACTCAGCAGAAGAGCATACGCCAGAGGATACAGCC
>JBJTEQ010000257.1:0-22158 GCA_046092945.1 Kapaibacterium sp. (SeqCode) | reverse complement strand
GAAAAAGACGAGTCGCTTCGCCAGCTGTCGTCGATCCGGAGCAAGACCACCGTGGCCCGCGATAAGGGGGCTTTGGCGGTGATCTTCGTGAACAAGAACGGCGACTCTGCTGATGTGCTCTCACGGTTTGGACTCGATCGTCTCGGGAAGAACTCGGGCATCCTTGTCGTGCAGGCCCGCCGGTCAACGTGCGCTAAGGTATTCCCTCCGAAAGGCACCTCGCTGTTTGTAGCCGAATCGGAAATCGAAAAGACGAAGAAACCAATGTCCTTCGCACTCACAAATGTCACATCGAACGTAACCGTCGGCCTGAGCTTCGAAGAAAGCACCACGTCGAATCTTATCGGCATGATAGAAGGAACGGACCCAGCGCTGAAGGATGAATACGTGGTTGTTGGAGCACACTACGACCACATCGGCATGGGCGATGAAAACTCCCTTGCGGCATCACCAGATCCTGCTATCCACTATGGAGCAGACGACAACGCCTCCGGCACGGCGGGGATGATCGAGCTTGCCCGCGCGGTATCGGCAAGCCCCCTGAAAAGAAGCGTTCTCTTTATGGCATTCAGTGGTGAGGAGAAGGGGCTCCTTGGCTCAAAGCACTGGGTGTCCACGCCTACGATTCCGCTCGAGAAGATCGCAGCGATGATAAATCTCGATATGATTGGTCGACTCAAGGATGGCAAGCTGAATGTACAGGGTCTTGGCACGTCATCGATCTGGCCGGCCGTGATCGACTCGGCAAAGAAGGGGCTGCCCCTTACGGTTACCACCACGGCCGATGGTTTTGGTCCGAGCGATCATTCGTCATTTACCGGCAAAGGTATTCCCGTGCTGTTCTTCTTCACGGGTCTGCATGGCGACTACCATCGTCCAACGGATACGTGGGACAAGATCAACGCCGATGGCCAGGTCACGGTGCTGTCAATGATCGAGCGCACCCTTCGTATGGTCGGCGATGCTGCAGTCCGCCCGGACTTTGCCAAGGGCGCAGACAAGCCCGCCGCCACGCAGTCATCCAGCATGGCTCTAAAGGTCACCTTCGGCGTGGTGCCCGACTACAGTGACGATCCACAGGGACTGCACATCACTGGCGTCAAGCCGGGATCTCCAGCCGAAAAAGGCGGACTCGAGGGAGATGACGTCATCACGGCAATGGGCGCAACAACCATCAAGAACATCTACGACCTGATGACGGCTCTTGGAACCTTCAAGCCAGGCGATGTTACCATCGTAAAGGTGCTGCGCGAAGGCAAGCCCCGTGAGCTGACGGTGACGTTTGTGGGTAAGTAGCCGAGATGAGATCCCCGCTTTCGCGGGGATGACGTCAGACGCGGGGATGACGTCAGACGCGGGGATGACGTCAGACGCGGGGATGATGTCAGACGCGGGGATGATGTCAGAGGTTGCCGAACGTCCAGGCCACAACGGCCATGGCATAGACGCAGTCATTCACCTCATGCTCCTTGAGCTTGTCAACGGTATCTCCCTCGGTGTGGTGATACCAGAAGTACCGCTCACCCTGAACGCTCAGCTCCATCGTCGGCACACCCATTCGGTGAAGGGGGCTTGTATCGGCCCCACCGCCGCCGGTGGTGATCGTTGAAGCGTTCACCTTTGACAGCAGACCATTGGCAATATCTTCTGCCGTGGAGCGAACGATGCCGCTGGTGTCGCTGCAGGTAAAGCCCGTTGGAGCAAACACGCCGGCATCGCTCTCAATGGCCATGACGTGCTTCTCATCGGCGGTTTGTTTGGCATACTCTTCGCCACCGCGAAGTCCGTTCTCCTCATTCGTCCAGAAGCATACGCGGATGGTGCGCTTCGGACGCAGCCCCAGCGTCTTGATCATCGTCAGCGCCCGCCAGGCCACAAAACACCCGCCAGCATCGTCCATGGCACCTGTACCAAGGTCCCACGAATCGATATGACCGCCCATAACGACCACCTCGTTGGGAAGCTCAGATCCCGGAATCTCGATGATCACGTTGCGTGACTGGGCGTCAGGGAGCCACTTGGCTTCCATCGAAAGGCTCAGCTCAACCGTCTCGCCGCGGTCCTGACATCGCTGCATCATCATCGCATCTTCCATGCTGATAGCCCCATGCGGGATCTTGGGCACATCGTTCTGATACCCCATTCCACCGGTATGCGGTGTCTGAATGCCGTAGGGTCCGACGCTTCTGACCAATGAGGCAATAGCTCCATACTTCGATGCCTCCGAGGCCCCGCGAACTCGGTACTGCACGGTCTCGCCATAGGTGGTAAACGGTACATTGAACACCACGATGCGCCCCCTGGCCTCGGCCTGACGTGCCTTGAGATCGTCGAAGCTCTTCACCACCAGGACGCTGCCGGTAAGGGGCTTGCCATCTGTGCCAACGCTGCCGCCAAGACCGCAGAACGGCAGTGAGCGGCCGATGGGCTTGGACATCATGAGCGATTCGTTGCCGCGACGCCAGTTCGGTACCATCACGGGCTGGGTTTTCACCTTCCAGCCCTCGGCCGACATCTTGCCGATGAGCCAGTCGAGCCCCCTCTCGAGGTTCTCCGAGCCGCTCAGACGCTTCGGATAATGGTCGCAGAAGTCGGCCAGCAGCGAGTAGCATCCCTTGTCGTCCTTGGTCCACGCCAGCATGCGCTCAGCATCCCGAGTAAAGCGCTTCGAGAGTTCATCGCCCGCAGCAAGCAGCGTGAATGAGGAAAGCACGAGAGCCAGAAGCAGGCGAAACAGTGTCATATGCGTTCTCACATTGAATGTGTCATTGAATTTTGACTCCGGAAAAAATACGACAGTCAGTCCTTGGTATCTTTGCCCGTCGAGAAGTTCCACTTTCTCATCTGCATCTATGAGCATCTCTGTACGTGCCATCCCGGAATCGGAAACGCTCCGTTTCATCAAATCGCAATGGAACTTCTATAAATACGACCCGCATTGGGCTCCGCCGCTGATCATGGATCGGCAGAAGCTACTCAACACCAAGAAAAACCCGTTCTATCAGCATGGCTCCATCCAGCTGTTCCTTGCCGAGCGCAATGGTGAAGTGGTTGGCCGCATTGCGGGCATCATCAACCGCAATCACAATACCACGCACAACGACAAGGCCGGATTCTTCGGATTCTTCGAAACCATCGACGATCAGGAAGTTGCCACCGCGCTGCTTCGCGCAGCGGAAGAGTGGGTACAGTCGAAGGGCATGGACGAGATCCGCGGTCCCGTCAACCCATCGATGAATGATGAGTGCGGCCTCTTAATCGACGGCTTTGACGGAACGCCGGTGATCCTCATGACCTACAACCCACCCTACTACGCAAAGCTCATTGAGGGGGCTGGGTACGGCAAGGTGCAGGATCTCTTCGCGTACCTGCTGCACAGTGAGGACTATGCGTCAGACAAAATGAAGCGTCTTTTTGACGTGATCGTCAAGCGCAACGACCTCACCTTCCGCTCGTTTAACTTCTCCGATAGCAAGAAGTTCAAGCAGGACGTCGAGACCCTGAAGCAGATCTACAACCAGGCGTGGGAGAAGAACTGGGGCTTTGTGAAGTTCACGGATGCCGAATTCAACTTCCTTGCAGCGGATCTTAAGCAGATCGCCGATGAGAAGCTCGTCTTCATCGTCGAAAGTCACGGTCGCGTTGCCGGCTTCTGCCTTGCCCTGCCCGACGTTAACCAGTGCCTGAAGCACAACAAGAGCGGCGGCATCCTCGGCGGCGTCTGGCACCTGCTCACCAAAAAGAAATCCATCGACCTTGTCCGCATCATCGTTCTCGGCGTCCTGCCCGAGTTCCGTGGCACCGGCATCGACGCCGCCATGTACATGGAGATCGGCGAACGTGCCAAACAACGTGGCATCCTCAAAGGCGAAGCCAGCTGGATCCTCGAAAGCAACGAGATGATGAACAAGGGGATCACCCAGACCATGAACGGTGAGAGATATCGGACGTATCGGATATATGAAAGGCGAATCTAGGTACTGGGTACTGGGTACGCAGACCGTCATCCCCGCGAAAGCGGGGATCCACATGACCGATGACCGATGACGAATAACCGATGACGAATGACCGATGACGAATGACCGATGACATTTCAACCTGAAACCTGAAACCCGAAACCTCAAACCTGCATGGGACGCGCATTTGAATTTCGACGGGCCCGCAAAGAAAAGCGCTGGGCCAACATGGCACGAACGTTCACCAAGTACGGGCGTGAGATCTCGCTGGCCGTAAAGGCTGGTGGTCCGGACGTGGAGACCAATGCGCGGCTGCGTGTGGTGATCCAGAACGCCAAAGCGGCAAACATGCCGAAGGACAACATCGAGAGTGCCATCAAAAAAGCATCCGCCAAGGATGCGGCAACACTCGAGGAGATGAATTACGAGGGGTACGCCCCCTACGGAGTGGCCATCTTTGTGGAGACGGCAACAGACAATCCAACGCGGACCGTGGCCAATGTTCGTTCGTACTTCAACAAGTGCAACGGACAGTTGGGTACGTCAGGGTCGCTGGAGTTCATCTTCGACCGCAAGGGTGTGTTCACCATTCCTTCGGCCGGTGTGAACCGCGACGACCTCGAAATGCTCCTCATTGAGAATGGGGCTGAGGACATCGTGGATCAGGATGAGGACATCATCGCATACACAACCTTTGCGGACTTCATTGGTGTGCAGCGTGCACTGGAACAGGCTGGCATAGCGGTCACCAACGCTGAAGTACGTCGCATTCCAAACAACACCGTTACGCTGACCGATGAGCAGGCAGAAGAGATCATTAAGCTCATCGATAAGCTGGAAGATGATGACGATGTGCAGAATGTGTTCCACAATATGAACGAGAACGAATAACATGTGCGGTATCGTCGGCGTCTTTAACCACCCCCAGGCATCGGCTCTTACATACTACGCACTTCACGCCCTGCAGCATCGAGGTCAGGAAGCCGCGGGCATTGTGTCGATGTACGCCGACGAAAAGTCTAGCAAGCCCCGTCTCGGAATCCATAAGGGCGAGGGGCTTGTCCTGGATGTTTTCTCCGACCACACGCTGTTTGAAAAGACTCTCGCTGGGCGTGCTGCGGTTGGACACAACCGGTACTCGACCACGGGCAGCAACTCTCTGGCCAACATCCAGCCTTTCAGCTTCAACTACACCGGTGGCAATTTCGCGCTGGCGCACAACGGCAACCTGACCAATACTCGCCCCCTTCGGGAGCGGCTCAAAAATGAGGGGGCGATATTTCAGTCGACCACCGACAGTGAGCTGTTTCTCCATCTGATAGCTCGCAGTCGTAGGGCCACGCAGATTGAACAGATCCGCGAGGCCGTGCAGACAGCACAGGGTGCGTACTCTATCGTCATGCTGTCGGAAACTGCCATGTATGCCACGCGCGACCCGCATGGCTTCCGGCCACTGTGCGTGGGACGTATCAAGCATGAGACGGGTTACGCGTATGTAGTGGCATCGGAGACGTGTGCTTTGGACATCATCAGCGCCGAGTACGTGCGAGATGTGGAACACAATGAGATCCTCGTATTCGATGAGAAGACCATCGCAACAGGTGAGATCACGTCGCACTACATTGATGAATCGATGACGACATCTCGTCACTGCATCTTTGAGTACGTGTACTTTTCGCGTCCGGACTCGAAGATCTTCGGTCACAACGTCGACAAGGTGCGCCGCAAGATGGGCAAGAATCTGGCTGAGGAGAGTCCGGTTGCAGCAGCCAACGAGCGCGATGTGGTCGTCATCGCCGTGCCCGACTCAGGCAATACCGCCACGCTCGGCTATGCCCGAGTGAATCAGGAGCGATTTCCGTCGCGGTACGAGATCGGACTCATCCGCTCGCACTATGTGGGGCGCACCTTCATCGCACCGGGTCAGGACAGACGGGAGTTCAAGGTCAAGACCAAGTTCAACGTTGTCCGCGGCGTTCTTGAAGGTCGCACCGTTGTCGTGATCGACGACTCCATCGTGCGCGGCACCACGTCAAAGTCCCTCATCAAGCTCATTCGCGAGGCCAACCCAGAGCAGGTTCACTTGCGCATCACATCGCCCCCTGTCAAGCACCCATGCATGTATGGCATGGACTTCCCCAGCGAGGACGAGCTCATTGCCAACCACTTCACTTCGGACGAGTCCATTGCAAATGAACTAGGAGCCGACAGTGTGCGTTATCTCAGCGTCAAGGGGCTGATGGATTCCGTTCCACAGGGCCCGGGCATCAACTACTGCACTGCATGCTTTACGGGAAGCTATCCGGTGGAAGTAGACTTGTCGGTGACGAAACTGAGTACCGAGGAATGAGCACAGAAGAATTTGATGACAATGCGTCCATGCTGCCACCCACCACAAAAAATGGGTGGCTGATCATTTACGGCGTCGTGGCGCTGCTTGCCATTACCGGTGTTGTACTTGGCGCGCTTTATCGAGACTCCACCAAGCCTGGCGAGGTGATTTCCCGCGACCGGCAGAAACACGCTAATCGCGTGGTGTACACGGTTGTCTTCAGCAGCGTCAGCCCCACACGGGCCGACAGCATTATCGAGCAGATCACACGGGCCATCGGAACCGACACCACCAAGACGGACATGATCATCGGTTCGCCAACAACCGACCCCTGGTGCGCCTCGCTGAGTGAGTATCGTCGCAATCTGAAAAAGGCCATGACGACGAAGAAGGTCATCCCAATCGGTAAGCAGTCGATTATCGTGTCAATGGTTGGCGGACTTCTCACGAAGAACGAGCTCCCCGCCACACTCTATCTTGTCGGCGATATGTCGAAGGACGACATCACAACGATCGTCCCGCGCACGTCGCGCACAGCTGCTGCGCTCGAGCTCCGCTCACGCATCATGGGTCCGGTTAACGTTGTCAACTTTATGGATACCACGCGTCCCGGCAATGTTGCCTACGTAAAGCTCTACGCTGAAAAGGGGCTAGTGAAAAACTAGCCTTTCACTTGCCGATGATTACAATCTCGGTTCGTCGATTCAATGATCGACCAAACTCCGTTGAGTTATCACCGATTGGCTTGGCTGATCCCAGGCCAACGGCCAGTAGCCGCTTCGGATCAACACCCTTCTTGAGGAGATAGGCACGGACCGCCTCGGCTCGGAGGAGGGACAGGGCCTTGTTTTGCTTTGGACTGCCGGTGTTATCGGTGTGCCCTTCAATTCGTACGACCACAGAAGGTCGGCTTTTCATGAATTCGTTCAGCACCTCGAGTTCTTCAACACTGTCCGGTAGAACCGAGGAAGCAACGGGAAACAGCAGGTTTTCGATGATGATCTTCCGTCAGATCTCAACAATTGGGATGATCTGCTTGACCAGCTCTTTCTTGCGCTCATCCAGCAAAGCGACGTTGATCGAATCACTCCGCACCTTCGTGTCGCTCTTGTAGAAAATCGTGTAGAGATTCGTCAGACGCTGCGAATAGAGATCGAGGATCTTGGCAAAGGACTGGTTCAGATCGAAGATCGTACCCTTTGTTCCCTCAGCCAGTCGTTGATATGGTTTAAGGTTTGACGGAACAATACAGAAAGCACGAACCTTCAAGTCGTTCAAATGCTGGATCATCGTCTCAACATTAAACTTCGTTCGCCCACTGCCCCTTTCACCAACCTGATGAAATCCGGCATCTGATACAAGAACGGCGACGCGATTAGCAGCTGGGCGGAATCGTGCACGACTCGCATCGTATAGAGCTTGCAGTGCGTTTTCCTTCTCATCAAAGCCACCGAAAGCCTGAACCTTGCTCATCCAGCCGAGGAACTTACCAACGCTGTCGGTGGGCTCATAGATCGCTTCAACGACGTCGCTGTACAAGACCAGTCCAAGCTGATAGTCGATTCCTCGCTTGGACAGATTTTGGACGAAGGACTCAATGTTGTTTCGCACGCCGTTGATATACGGTTGCATCGTTCCCGTGACATCCAAGACAAACATGAAATCAACGGGAACACGCTCTTTGACATCGATTTTATGGATGCGTGTTACGGGACGCTTCACGCCATTCTCCATCACCGTAAGAGATGAAGCTTTGAGTGTGTCGAGTACCTTACAATCCCCGTCACACTCAACAACCAGACCAATCTCCGGGAAAGTGGAAAGTGTGACGTTCTGTATCGTCAGCTTCACACCATCAAGAGGAAACATCACCCGCGCTTGTTCAGCAAGACGGCGACGTTGCTCTAAGGAAGAATCTTGCTGCAGCGCAAACGACGGCAACGTCGTGCTGAAAAGCACGATTGATGTCAGGAGGCCGAACGCTGCACACATGGTGTGCATGGGTAGGAATCTTATAACGTGAGTCGCAGAACAGGGCTGATCATAAAGACATGCTCGCGCTCAAATGGACGGAGTCCACGAAGGGGCTGAGCATACTTTGCTTCCAGATACAGCCATTGCCCAAAGAGAGGCACATATGCATGAGCCATCAGAGTCTGGTTGGCATACTGGAGATCGATACCAAATGGATATGTGCTTTGGTTGCGATATTCAACCCTCGCATAGATCCAATCACCGAGCTCGTTAGGCTTCCACGTTTGAAGTCCGGAAATTCCCTGGACAGCAAGCGTAGTATAACCAGTAGCTGTGTCAGCAAGCACCGCTGCTTCACGGACCTCATAGTAGTTCACACCGAGATCAAAACGGAAGAAGTTCTCGGGACGTGTTTCATCAAGCCACATGTTGTAGAACATTGTGACCTGGCCTGTTGCACGTAGCAGGTTGACGGTACTGACTGGATTTCCGACAATCAGCGGATTATCAACGTTGATCACCCGCGTATCGAAGTCGATCGGTGTAGTTGCGTAGGTGGTCGTATCAACCTGAGTCGAAGCCTTAACTGGTTCAAGTGGCAGCTCAGCATTCACACTCAGACCGAAACGTGGGTTGAACGGCATGTTGAAGTCCAAGGCCGTCACGATCTTTCCGCCATATCCTGCATCCAAGCGGCGCGAGGGAATGAAGCTCAGAATCCCTGATTGACGCGGATCACTCGTCATTCTGTAGCCCATACCCATTCGAGCATTGATCAGGTATGGAATGGCACGACGTGTTTCCGCATCGTCATTCACATACAATGGACGCTGAAGGAGTACCTTGGCCTCGCCGGCATTCCAAAAATGGTAACCTGTTTGATCAGTTCCCATGATGTTCGACAGCCAGAACCCCGACTTACCGATCTTCAATGTTTGTTCAAATGCCGACAGCGTGAAGGAGTGCGACGCATTGGCTGGACGCAAAAAGCTTGTGATCGCCTCAGACTGCGGCTGGGAAGCAGGCGTAGTCGTTGGGATTTCTGTGTAACAATATGGCCGTGATACTTCTGCCAGTCGCGAAAGAATATTCGGAATATTGCTCGACATCTCCTGTGACGTCATTTTCTCAGTTCCGCACTCAACGATCAGGATTTCAAATGGATCCTCTGAGTTTGCTACTGGTTGAGCTGTAACAACAATCTTCTGTTGATCGAGATTTTCACGACGGTACCCGAGTACTCGAAAGGCGTTGAAGATCTTGGCCTGGATATCCGCTTCACAGATGAACCAGCGTGGAAAGTACTGCAGCAACTCAGGATCAATCGATGTCAGGCGCGTATAAACAGCAGAGTCAGCCTCCTGGGCAAACGCTGTTGTAGCACGACTTCCGACAAGCGACAGAAGGGCGACAGTTGCAATGATGAATCGGCGCATATAGTTCGTCATTGAGGTTTGCATCAGAAGTTGAGAATAGCACGAAGGGACGGCATGAACACGGCGTTGTTTTCCCATGCCCGCGGATCGCGGAATACTGGGGTAAACATGTTGACATCAACCCGGAAGCCGAGGCTCTGTGAAGCCTGGATTTGCAGCCAGATATTTCCGAGAACAGCTTCGTCGAAATACTGAAGCGATGCACCCATCGGCGTGCTCCAGCTTGTGTTCATGAACTCGATCTTTCCAGACACACCGCCAATGAACTTGCTGTCGAACTTGCGGAACATCGTCGAATCTGTACCGTTGGCGGTAACAGTGTCAACATCATTCCAGCGTTCCATGCTGTATCCGGTTCCACCAAGTCGGAATCGGAAGAGGTTGCTTTCGTCAACGCGGATTGCAAAAGTGTACTGAGCGTTGGCATGGAAACGCACAAGATGATCGAAACGTAGACCAAGTCGTTCATCCAAACGCTTGCGCGAAGTGCCATTTGCCTTTGTTGTGCTTTCAGCATCATTGAAGATGTAGCTACCGGAGAAATTGAAAACTCCAGACTCAGCGATGATCTTAATTGGTACTTCCAGCGCTGCGTTTACTCCAAATCCAGCGTTTGTCATTGTTCGGGCATTCCCGAACGATGCAGCGAGGTCTGACCAGCCTGCAGTTGGGAGAATCACGCCCAAGCGTGCCTGGCTCCACACAGCGTTCAGCGACATGCGCTCGCTCCACAGCGTAGGATAATTGATATCCTCAAGGCCGTAGCGGAGCTCGAAACCATACTGAGCAAGCCGACTATTGTATGTCGTGACTTCGACTTCCTGCTCTGATTCAGTTCCCGTGCTATCCATCACCATCATCTTTACTGACTTTGGTGTTGGATCTGGACGATAGCGACGGTAGGAGATCAGGTCTGCTGCAGAGATTGTCAATTCGTTAGGACCGAAGTAGCTGACGGGGATACCATTGGTGATCTTGATGTATTGCTGAACGTCATCTTCCGGAACACCAACTGCGTTGCCGAAAACCTTGCGTACAAAACGAGTGTCGAGATCATCGATACCTTGTGCTTCTAGCGTTACGTTCAGAACGTTGTTCTGGATGACCTGGTCCTTCAGGTAACCGTACATCTTATCGTCATACGCCTTGGCCGAAGTAGGGGGCGGATCCAGGCGCGTAAGCTCGAACCGTGTAATGATGTCACCAGGGTTAACTCCGCGCAGGTCGCGAATGGTATTTCCTGCTGGCTTTACACGGGTCTTCATTAAACCGACAACGATAAGACTCTCACCGGTCTCGCCGCGCTGGTACTTCGTCGTAACGATGTAGGCACCTGTGAAAAGTTCACTTTCGTACTGACGTTGATCAAGATAGAACTGGATGACGTTTTGCACATCCTGATCAGCGAGATCGTTTGGAGCGTATCCAGCGCCTTCGAGTTGTTCTTGGATCTTCTCATAGATCTGTGAACGCTTCACAGCACGCTTGATCTCGTCGACAAGGTTTTGATCCTTCTTGCCAAGCTTGTCCAGTGCTCCGGTCTTATCGACCGGCGGTGGGTTAAGATAGCGCTGCAGGTCTGCAAACAACTGACCATCCACACGGAAGACTGAGATGTCTCCGTAGCGGTAGTTGGAGAGTGACCGGAGGACGCTCTTGAACTTGCCGACATAGGCACCATCAGTCTGCGCAATCGTTGGTTGCGCGACCAGTGCAGTGATCAAAGCAAGTTTGAGGATCCAAAACCTACGGATATTCATGTGCCGTTCTCGCGTGACGTATGGTTGTTAACGGAATTCGGGGATGGAGACAGTCTTCGTCTCAGAGATCGAGACTCCACCAATGCTGGCCGTGATTGAAGCCTCGACGTTATCGCCAGGGAACTTCATCCGTGGGCCCTTGAGGGTCAGGATGAGACGATACCGACCGCTTCCTTCGGGTTCGATCGACTGAATGACTTGATACTTGCCGACGCTAGGCTTGTCCAACTTGACATCGACCTTGATGTCCTTGTCCTGAGCCACGATATTCGGACAGTCGACCTTCGGTGGAATCACTTCAATACCGCTGACCACAAGGCGCATATTCTTTGCATCCCAGTTTTCACTGGTATTCGAAAGAATGATCTCAGGTGAAGACTGCTTGGCCGAATTCACTGTTCGGTCATACAGATCGACTTCCTCAGTGTACTGTGAACCAGGGATCTTGTAGCGCCATTTTACCTTGACGTTCAGAGCCGACAGATTCTTTGGAATACATGGAATAGTGATCTGCAGCGGTGTTGTACCCTCAAAGTTCTGCTGTTCACCGTTCAGATTATACGAGAGCTGGAATTGGTTAGACGGAATCTCACCGCCCGAGGATGGCTCGATCGGCAGACGCAAAGGCTTCCCTGCATACACGCGCTTGTCAAGGACGGCATCGATGGCGGTCTTGTTCTTGAGATCCGATGGGAACACGGAAATCTTCGAAATCGGTTCAGCCTCTTCACATGAGCTCACATTGGTGATCTTGAACGTGTAGGTCTTCGGTGCCCCGTTCGTTGTCAGTCCTTCAACGTGAATCTCAAACGGCTGATTTCTGGCACCGCCGGCACCCGGCTTTGCATCACCCTGAGCAACAACACGGACGCTCACGTCGCTTGGAGTCACTGAAATCTGAGGTACGTCACCACGGAAATTGTTGACCGTAAATGGAATGACGGCCTTCTTGATGCCTGACAGAACTCGTTGGTCTTCCAACATGTCAGAAATACATGACTCAGCCCGCTCAATGTTTGGCTTCTTCACATACACTTCGAACGCAAACGATGGATTGTTCTGCTCCATCTGATTCGCATCGCCGTGCAACAGAACGGTGATATTCTTCAGGAGTTCTGCGCGACGGATCTTTTCGGACTTCGAACGCAGACCAAGATCTTCGTGATTCAGCTTCTCGACGGCTGCATCGACTTGTTGCGAAAACTCAATGTACTTGTAATCGGACGAGGCTCCGAACTTGGTACAAAGACCTTGTACTTCGGAACCCAGGGTGCTCAGCAAACGCTTCTCAACTTTCGAGAGCTGCTTGCGCGTCAGCTGGATCGTTCCGATCGAGATCACATCCTCCGGATCCTCACTAGCTGTCTTGTCCAGGTTCGCGATTCCAAGGATGTTGTTCGTTTTTGAATTAAGGAGGACACGGTACAGACCCTGACTCGTTTGCTTGAATGTGTATTCAAAGATCTTTATACCATTCTCAAACGCCAGTCGGTCGAGAGACGTCAAATGCGGGCTAAAGCGGAATTTTGCAAGCTCTGCATTGCCCTTGTAGTTCAATGAGTCGGGTACGATGGTCTTCAAAAACGAAAAACCGTCGCGGTATTCCGGGACGTCGGTTATCGTCTTCAGCCCACCGAGTTTCTGCAGCACCTCGTCCGTCTTTCTCTTCAACCAGTCTTGATCAAGGTCGAGCGTTAGTCTCTCGACTTCATTTGACTCGTTGAGAGTATCGACCAAGCTCAGATTTGTAACGTTAAAGAGGCGGATGATTTCTTCGATACGCCTACGTTTTTCCGAATTTTCTTCTGGAAGGTCGTCACCAAGAATGTCCTTGATCTTCACCGTCGAAACGCGAACCTGGTATGCCCGTTCTTCTTTCGGACGGTCGCGTTCAGACACGCCCGACATCACGGACTTGTCCAGAAGCGTGATCTCATCCTGCGGAAGAGCGTTAACGCCACTGGCACCGAAGCCCGTGTTGAGCTGCGCCATCACAGCCTCCACGATCTCCTCGGCTTCCTTCTGCTTCCGGATAAGGTGTTCCTCGGCCTCGTCGCGCTCCACGATAATGATGAGGAGCTCGAGGATAACCGCGAGGTACAACACGAAATAGACTTTTCCAGCTCCGCCTTTGGACATGGCGTTCCTCCAGATGTGATTCCAACAGGGCTGAAGCCCCGTCCGTTAAGCTTTCGTGCTAGCTTTTGCCTAGACGCACGAAAGCCCCCCAGTATTTCAGACCGCCGTTACTTTCCTGACTGATCCGGTGTAACAACACCCACTTCAACTTTTGGTTGCGTCGATGTGGATTTTACATCCTTGGCCTTCATAGAGCAGCATGATCCGCTCTTCTTAGCGCTCGACATGGAGCAGCTTTCCGACTTTTCCATGGAGCATTCCTTGCTGGATTTTGCGTCCATTGAACACTTATCCATTGATGCCTTCTTAACGTTTGAGGCCTTCATGGAGCAGCATGAACCGGACTTTGCTGCCGATGCCGATGCCTTCACGCCACAGGACTCTCCTCCAGCAAACACGATAGCTGCAGAGGCGAAAAGCGCACCTGCCGACAGGACGATTTGACGCATTTTCATGGAATTCTCCGAATAATGTTCGCAGATCGAGATTTTCAGACACAATGAACACCAAAATAGGTTTTCGAGGCTATCATTCGCAAGAAAAACCGTGCCGATTCTGGCCTAACGGCTAATGAAAAGGGGCCAATCGTGTTTCGATCGGCCCCTTGATAAGATTTTTCAGCTGATCTGGGTCCTTATGAGCACCCTGTAGTTGTCCCACAATTCAGACACATGGTGCATGCCCCGTTCCGCACAACCTGTGTGGATTGACACTTCGAACAGGCCTCCCCGGTATAACCCATGTTTTTCGGATCAAGAAGCTTTGCCTTGGCACCGTCCTGATCTACGGCTCCCGACACTGCCTCCATGACCTCGTTGTACGTTGGCGCAGGGGAGATCACATCTGCCGGAGCCTGGGACGGGGCTTCTGCACTGGCAACCGGTGCGTCAAGGTTGCCCTTCGCCTGGGCTGCGTCTACCTGCGGTACGTGCACAAAGTCTGTGCGCTGCAGATAGTCATACCCGAGTGTGCGGAAGATGTAATCAAGAATCGACGTTGCATTCTTGATGGCCTCGTGACCTTCCACAAAGCCAGCTGGCTCGAAGCGTGTAAAGGTGAAGGTATCCACGAGCTCATCCAACGGAACGCCATACTGAAGGGCCTTGGACGTCAGAACCGCAAAGCAGTTGAGAAGCCCCTTGAACGATGCGCCTTCCTTGTACATATCGATGAAGATCTCGCCAAGCGAACCGTCATCGAAATCACCGGTGCGAATGTAGACCTTGTGTCCGCCTACAGTTGCCTCGCGGACGTATCCGTGGCGACGCTTCGGCAGACGACGGCGTTCGGCACGCTGGTAGACGCGCTCGACGATGACCTTCTGGATGGCCTTCTGATCAACGGTTTCGTCCCAGTCATCCTGGTCGCCCAGAAGCACCATTTCGTCGAAGTTGTCGTTGCTGGCGTTAAGGGGCTGAGAAAGCTTCGACCCATCGCGGTACAACGCAATGGCCTTGAGCATCAGGCGCCACGACGCCAAATGCACGTCGCCGACGTTGTCGACGGAGGCTTCTGCCGGCATGTTGATGGTCTTGGAGATGGCACCGCTGATAAACGGCTGCGCAGCGGCCATCATGCGGACGTGTGCCATGTAGTCGATGTAGCGCTCGCCACGCTTGCCACACTTGTTAGCGCAGTCAAAGATTGGCAGGTGCTCATCATTGATGTGCGGAGCCCCTTCAATCATCATCGTGCCGCAGATATAGTCGTTCACATCAGAGATCTGCTCCGAGGTGAAGCCCAGCTCGGTGAGCATGTCGAATTGCATGTCATCGAGCTGCTGCGTGCTAAAGCCGAGCTGCTGACACAGCTCCTCACCAAGCGTGTACTTGTTGAATACGAAGCGCACATCGAAGGTGCTATCGAGCTGACGTTCGATCGCATCGATAGACTCGTCGGTGAAGTTCAGGGCCTTGAGCGACTGACGGTTGATGTGCGGACAGCCGATCAGCGTGCCGTGACCCTTGCAGTACTTCTCGATATCATCGATCTGCTGATCGGTATATCCGAGAGCGGCAAGGGCCTTATGCACGGACTGGTTCACGATCTTGAAGTAGCCGCCACCTGCCAGCTTCTTGTACTTTACGATCGCAAAGTCCGGCTCAATACCGGTGGTATCGCAGTCCATGACCAGGCCGATCGTACCCGTGGGGGCGATCACTGTAGCCTGGGCATTGCGATAACCGTGCTCTTCCCCAAGAGCAAGGGCCTTATCCCATGCAGTGCGAGCTGCCACCATTAGGTCGTCTGGGCACAGTTCCTCGCTGATACCCATGGGCGTAATCGTTAGCCCTTCGAACTCGCTGTCTGCTGCGTTGTATGCTGCACGCCTGTGATTCCGGATGACGCGGAGCATCGCGTCGCGGTTGTTGTCGTATTTCGGGAAGGGGCCTACATCGGCCGCCATTTCGGCACTTGCAGCGTATGACTCACCTGTCATGATCGAAGAGAGTGCACCGCAGATCGCAAGGGCCTTTGGGGAGTCGTACGGAATGCCCATCATCATGAGCACCGTGCCAAGGTTGGCATAGCCAAGACCAAGTGTGCGGAAGTCGTAGCTCTTTTGAGCAACCTCGGCCGACGGGAACTGGGCCATCAGAACAGAGATCTCAAGGACAGATGTCCAGAGACGTACCGCGTGACGGTAGTCATCGACCTTTATGGTCTGCGATGGCTCATCGTAGAAGTGAGCCAGGTTCAGCGATGCCAGGTTACATGCCGTATCATCAAGGAACATGTACTCCGAACACGGGTTCGAGCCATTGATACGGCCGTCGTTCGGACACGTATGCCACTCGTTGATGGTGGTGTCGAACTGCAGTCCCGGATCAGCACTCTTCCATGAGCTCATGTTGATCTTGTTCCACAGATCACGGGCTCGCACGGTTGTGTGCTTGGTGCTGTCCGTACGCCACGTCAGGTTCCATGCACTGTCGGTAATGACCGCTTCCATGAAGTCGTTCGTTACGCGCACAGAGTTGTTCGAGTTCTGACCCGATACCGTGTTGTAGGCTTCGCCTTCGTAGTGTGTGTCGAACTGCGCAAAGTCGATGTTCGTAAAGCCCTGATCAATCAGCGCCAGCGTCCGCTTGATGATGTTGTATGGCACGCCGCGGTTCAGCGCTCGCTGAATCAGCACTCGCAGACGCTCATTGTTGTGTTCGTCTGTCCCACCCTGCTGGGCTGCATCCGAGATCGCATGCAGGAAGGTAGAGGCGATCTTCGATCCAGCCACAAGTGCGGCTACCTTTTCCTCTTCCTTGGCCTTCCACTCGATGAACTTCTCGATATCCGGGTGGTCGACATTCACAATCACCATCTTCGCTGCACGACGCGTGGTACCACCACTCTTGATTGCGCCAGCAGCACGGTCGAAGATCTTCAGGAACGACATCAGTCCGCTGGAGACGCCCCCTCCGGAGAGACGCTCGCTCTCGCCACGGAGATTTGAGAAGTTCGACCCCGTACCGGAGCCGTACTTGAAGATCCGTGCTTCGCGTGTTGCAAGATCAAAGATGCCGCCTTCGTTCACCAGGTCATCGCTGACCGACTGAATGAAGCAGGCATGGGGCTGAGGATGCGTATACGCATCAGCCGAGCGCGTCAGCGTCTTGGTGTCGGGATCGACGTAGAGGTGACCCTGTGCCGAGCCCGTGATGCCGTAGGCGAAGTTCAGACCCGTGTTGAACCACTGCGGAGAATTCGGTGCGGCCATCTGCTTGAGAAGCATGAAGGCGATCTCATCATAGAATGCTTGGGCATCCTCGGCTGTGTCGAAGTAGCCGTACTTCTCGCCCCACCAGCGCCAGCAACCTGCAAGACGGTGGACGACCTGACGTACCGATGTTTCGGCTCCGGTCTTCGGTGTTCCATCATCATTGAGTACCGCTGTACCGGAGTCATCCGTGACGGGTACTCCGGCTTTGCGGAAGTACTTCTGAGCGAGAATGTCGGTAGCAACTTGTGACCATGCTTCGGGGACTTCGACGTGGTCCATCCGGAAGATCTCTTTGCCACTCTGGTTTCGCAACACCGATTCGCGAATGGTGTAGCGGAACATGTCATATGGGCTGGTTCCTGACGTCGTAAATCGGCGCGGAATCTTCATGCAATCTCTCCGTGATGCTGTTGGCTGTGTCAGTAACGCCGCGCCGATACGCCACGTTCAATTCGTGGCGTCAACTCACCAAACGTTCCACCGATAAAAGTCGGGGATGCCCAGCCAGCGCGCTTGGTGGTGTCATGCACGCAGAGAACAGGAGTGATTTGCTGAATTGATGTTCGGACAACGAGGAGCAAGATAGTGTCACGTTCCGCGCTCGGACAATCACAGAACGTTCGTGTGGAAAATTTTCGCGCCGAAAAATCTGCGCCAAAAGTTTTTCACGCTATTGCTTCTTTCAGGAAGGATTTTCCGAGGAGGAAAGGCCGTAGTTTTCGACGTGAACAGTGACCTACTATCCGTCCTTGTTTCATGGGACATTCACGCGTTTTTGTTCGTCAACAAAAATCTCTCGAACGATCTGTTCGATGTGGTGATGCCCATTGTTACAACAACAAAAAACTGGCTCCCAATTTTTCTCGTGTCGATGGGGCTATTAGTGCTTCGTGGATATCGTTCGCGAACCGAGGGAGGCAACCGACCGATACTATGTGCCGTTGTACTTGTCCTTTCTGTAGCAGCGGCTGATCAGCTCAGTCACCGGCTCCTCAAAGAAACGATTCAGCGTGCCCGCCCGTACCAGACACTCAGTGAGGTACACCAGTTGGTCGGTTCCGGCGGTGGCTCCTTCCCCAGCAATCACGCCATGAACTCGGCGATCATTGCCGTGATCCTCTCGACCTTTTTCCCGCGTCTGCGGATTGTATGGTGGAGTTACGCTGCTGTTATTGGTTTTTCACGCATGTATTGCGGTGTGCACTATCCGAGCGATGTCCTCGGAGGATATGTCATTGGCGTTCTCTGGGCACTACTTGTGCTGAACGTTGTGCGGCACCGATGGCCGCAACTCCCGATCGGGCCGCCCCCTCAAGCGTAGCAGGCAAGTTCGTCTGCGTCCAGTCACCGGCAAGGAAAAGGTTGTGCACGTGCTTATGTAGAGCATCCGTGGACGGCCGC
The DNA here is from genome assembly GCA_046092945.1 of Kapaibacterium sp. (SeqCode). Classification (GTDB taxonomy): domain Bacteria; phylum Bacteroidota; class Ignavibacteria; order Kapaibacteriales; family Kapaibacteriaceae; genus UBA10438. The sequence goes on along the minus strand of JBJTEQ010000257.1, from coordinate 3,442 downwards.
CGTGCATGAACGGCCGGAGTGAAGCGAGGCGTGGCATGTTTCTCTTTGATGACCACGCCGTGCTTGAGCACGGTAGTGGCCATTGCGCCAGCGAAGAGTTGCCGCAGTTCGACATCACAGGATCGAATGATCTCTTCGGAAGGGGCTCCAACAATGTCCGAGGCGGCACTCACTGTGAGTGCGACGAGTCCCAGTGTTGTGCGTTGCTTATTAAACACCCACTGAACTGTTGTTCCCAATGCGGCCGCAAAATCCACCGTCATCCACTGCTGGTCATACCACAGGTACACGCTCACGATGGGGCTCATCTCAGGTTCTTCCAATTGCACGGATTCGATTCCCGAAGCCTGCGTCAGACGCGCCAGCGCTCGCTGTGGCACAGCGCTGATCACGACGTCAACGTCTAGGTTTGTGCCATCTGATAGTACAACGCTAACCGCTCTACCATCGATGGTGTTGATACGGTCCACACTCGTACTTGTATGCACACAGCCCCCTCGAGCGACCAGCCATGCAGGAAATGGTTCGATCAGATCGCTCAAACCACCTGTTGGAATAAGGAACTTCGCATCGTCAGTTGTCCCGAAGAATGCCAAGCGCAGTACCGTCGAAAGCAGCTCGGCAGGAGCAGCCTCGATAGATGCGTTTAACGTGGCAAGGACAAGGGGTTCCCAGAACCGCTGCACGGCCGTCTGTGGTTGCCGAGTCTGGCGAAGGAACTCGTGGCAGGTAAGCCCCCTACCGGCATCCAATGTTTGGAGCACCTTGAGCGCAAGGCGCACGATAGCCGTGCGTGCAGAGAATGGCAGATTTCGCAAGTGTAGCAGACCCCAGAGCACCCCCAGCTTGCCGGGAAGAGCGGAAGCATCCAATACATCCAGCCCCGTCAATGCATCCACAAAGGCAACACGGAGAGCCTTCTGACGTTCCAGATGGTGATCTGTGCCAAGGTCATGCACGATGCGCAGGAGTTCGAGGTAACAGCCCATCATTACGTGCTGACCGTTGTCGATCACATCGCCCGTGGTACGGTCGACAAACGAGCGCGCACGTCCGCCCAGATAAGGTCGCTCTTCGATGAGGTGAACCTGCCAGCCGAGCCGGGCCGCCTCCATAGCTGCAGCAATGCCTGCCCAGCCCCCTCCGATGACAACTGCCTTCATTGGATGCAAATTGCGGAAATGGAACACGCGTCAATGGATGATTTCGATCGGCTCGACCTTCGCGTCGGCACCATCGTGCGCACAGAGCCCTTCCCGGAGGCCCGCAAGCCGGCCTATAAGCTCTGGATCGATCTTGGTGGGGGCGACCTTCGCCGCTCCAGTGCGCAGATCACGGACCTCTATTCCCCCGATTCCCTTGTCGGACGTCAGGTGGTATGCGTCTGCGGCTTCCCACCCAAACAGATCGGCCCCTGGATGTCAGATGTCCTTGTTACAGGCTTTCATCAGGAAAATGGGGCCGTAGTCCTCTGCGTACCGGATGGAATGGTGAAAGATGGAACGAGAATGAGGTAAGTGACGAGTTACGAGTGACGAGTGACGAGTGACGAGTTACGAGTGACGAGTGACGAGTTACGAGTGACGAGTGAGGAGTGACGAGTGACGAGTGACAATAAGGGGCGAGACGCAGTCTCGCCCGATGACGAGTGACATTCCTTTGTCATCGTTCCTTAGCCGTTCTTATGGCAGCCGCTAACATTCGACGGACGTTTACCGTCTTATCAACGATCAATGCGAGATCATCACTCGTGGCTAATCTTGGCCGAGTCGTGATGATATCCAGCCAATATGTTAGCTCGGCCAGCTCCTTCTCTGCAATCTTGAGTTTGTGTACGAAGTCCTTTCTTGACTCTGCGTATTGCGCCTCGCAGATGTTTGCACCAACAGATGTTCCTGCCCTAAGCAGCTGAGACAGCACGGGTCGTTCAAATGATACATGCGGACTAAGTTGACGACAGAGTGTCCAAACCATGCGCGATAGGGATACGGAATCCCGTTCGAGTGGGCCTTTTTCCCGGTTGTTTGAAGTGTTGGTAGTGTTCATAATCACACCAGTGCGTTTTTTCGGAAAAACGTGACATTTGACGATGTACCCTTGTCACTCGTCACTGGTAACTCGTCACTGGTAACTGGTAACTCGTCACTATCTTTGTCGCTCTGCGGAAGTGGCGAAATTGGCAGACGCACCAGACTTAGGATCTGGCGGGGCAACCTGTGAGAGTTCGAGTCTCTCCTTCCGCACGCAGCACGTACCATGTATAATGGGCCGAATAAGGCCCCCTGGAGTCCCTTTTGGAACGCACGATTACCACCCTGCAGGGGTGTTCCCGCGAAGTCCGCATTTCCCTTCAGCAGACAGAGCTGAAGCCCCATTACGAGGAAGCATACGTCAAGGCACAGGCCGGCATCACGCTACCTGGTTTTCGCAAGGGCAAGGTGCCGATCGCGATGATCAAGCAGCGGTTTGGACGTGACATTGAAAACGAAGCACTGGAAACAATCGCCGATGCGGAGTTCCGCAGCTTCGCCCGCGCTGAATCGCAGCGCGTTGTGGGTAATCCGTCACTCACAGACATTCAGAAATCAGCCGACGGCGTATCGTTCACGATTCGCTACGACATCATGCCGGACTTTGAACTGGGTTCCTACAGGGGGCTTCCCGTGAACCGTCCGATCAAGCAGGTGACTGAGGAAGACGTCCAGCGCGAGGTTGACCGCATCTGCATGCGGGCAGCAACATTCGAGCCGGCAGAGCAGATCGACGGTACGCTGTACATCGTCGGTATGACGATGCACGAGCTGGACCGGGAAACATCGATGCCGATCATTGGTGCAGAGGGCAAGGAATCGAGAGTATTCCTCGAAGACGACCAGGTGGACATGCACCTGCGCTCATCGCTTGCAAACTGCAAGGTTGGCGACACATTCTCCTACGCTGGCGAAACAGCTGACGAGAATGCTCAGCCCCCTTCCTATCGTGTCACGGTTAATGATATCCAGCGTGTGGTTCCGGCCGAGTTCACGAATGAATTCGTGGAGATGATCACGTCGAATCAGATGCACACAACGGAAGAACTCCGCTCGGATATCGAGCGTCAAATCACCGAATACTTCGAAGATGCAACTCAACGTGCCGTAGAGAACCAGTTGATCGACCAGCTGGTGCAGGCACATGAATTCGACCTACCGGAGCCACTCGTCCATGCCGTTATTCATCGCCTGTTCGATGATTTCAAGAAGCGCAATGAAGGGGCTCCTGGTATCGAGAACCTCACTGCTCATAGCGTCGAACACGAGCTGCGCCCATCTGCCGAGAGGATCGTTCGCTGGGAACTGATCCGCGAGCGCATCGTGGATGCCGAGCAGATGTCTCTGACGGATGAAGATCTTGATGCTGCGGGTAGCCGCTTCGGCATCCCGGCTGACCAGCTCCGCATGCT